>DVEF01000065.1 GCA_015295805.1 Geminocystis sp. M7585_C2015_104
GCAATACCGATGGCCTCCTCTACGGTGGTGGCGGTGAAGGTTTCTACAGTGGGGATTCCATAGATACTAAGAAGGCGTTTTGACTCATATTCTGTTAGTAGAGTGCGATTCTGACTATGTGCCTTTTCTATGATATTATTGACCTCAGTACGATGGGAGTTGTTGTATACGAGGGAAGATTCTGATAAACTGGGGGTCTCATATAGTCCTTTTAGGTTATAACTATAGCGCCACATGAGGTTAAATAAACGGGCGGCATCATCGGGGTAGGGTTGAGTGTATATGTTGGCCCGATTTAGGATTTCGATCCCCTCGGCTACACTGTTACCCCCCATCCAACTGGCAAGAATGGGTTTGCCTTTGACTTTTTCGGCGGCTTTGGTTAGGGCAATGGCAGTGCCAGTGGGGTCAGTCATGTCTTGGGGTGTTAGAATAACTAAAAAACCGTCTGTGTTGGGATCCTGAGACACTATTTCTAGGGTTTTAGCATAACGCTCTGGGGTAGCATCCCCTAGAATATCAATGGGGTTGCCGTGACTCCAATGGGGCGGTAGTATTTCATTCAAGGCGGCCATAGTAGTTTCACTCAACTCGGCTAGCTTGCCTTTCCCCCAGGTGAGGGCATCTGTCGCCAGTACTCCCGGTCCCCCGGCATTTGTTACAATGGTCAAACGATTACCCTTTGGGCGGGGCTGCTTGGCTAACAAGTCTGCCATGTTGAATATTTCTTTTACTGTATCTACTTGTAATACGCCACAACGACGGAAAGCAGCCGCCAAGACCCTATCACTACTACTCATGGCGCCGGTGTGGGAGGCAGCAGCTTTAGCGGCCTCAGTGGTGCGTCCTCCTTTGATTACAATAATGGGTTTGGATAGGGCCACTTCTCTAGCAGCGGAGATGAATGAACGGGCATCCCCCACTGATTCCATATATATTACTATACTCTGGGTGAGGGGATCATCGCCAAAATAGTAGATCAAATCTCCCCATCCGACGTCTAACATGGAGCCTATGGAGATAAAGGCACTAAACCCCAGATTTTCCCTTAAACTCCAGTCTAGAATAGCTGTACAAAAGGCTCCACTTTGACTGATAAATGCCACATTGCCTTTTAGGGGGTTACTGCTGGCAAAACTGGCATTTAAGCCGGTGGGAGGACAGATCAAACCGAGGCAGTTGGGCCCTATAATTCTAAGATTGCCCTTTCTAGCTTCTTTTAGTATCTGCTGTTCTAATTGTAACCCACTGGGGCCTATTTCCTTAAAACCGGCGGAGATAATAATTGCCCCTTTCACGCCTACTTCCACACACTGCCTAATTATATCTGGTACAGTGGCTGCCGGTGTAGCGATAACTGCTAATTCTACGGGCTCTGGTACATCCTTTATGGTAGGATAGGCCTTAATGCCCATTACGTTTTTGCGGTTGGGATTGACGGGATATACTGTACCACCGAAGGGGTGACTTATGAGATTCCAAAGTAGGGTGCGCCCTACACTTCTCTCTTTTTCCGAGGCGCCAATCAAGGCTACTGATTTTGGTGCGAACATGAAACTGAGGGGGTTGTGATGGTAGCGCATCACATCGTGGGATTTATCCTTTAGCATAATAATTGCCTTCCCTATCCCTAGTTGGACACCTTTAGCTTAACTCAGATGCCCCCCATCTCCACCAAAATTAACAACAATTTCACACAGCCGCTATTGTGCTACTACCAAGAGGGTTTGTAGGGTTGCATCTGTGACTCCGGTAATGGTACTTCCCTGGTGTATTATTTCCTGCAAGTATTGGATAGTTTCCCGGGAAATCAATTCTCCTGGTAAGATTAAAGGTATGCCGGGGGGGTATGGGCAGATAGTTTCGCCGCTGACGCAATTGATAGCCTCTGAGAGTTTCACCCTGGTTTTTTTCTTGGCAAAGAAGGCTTGGCGAGGAGTCATAACGAGTGGGGGATTGGGTGGTGGTGGTGGCAGAAAGGATTGTTTTTTTGCCTGTCGGTATTGGGATAGTTGCCTAAAGCCGTTTATCAACTCCTCAATGTCTTTTTTGCAGTTGCCAGGGGAGATGATAAAGGTTAGAGTTTTCAAGGCAGGCAATTCACAAATTACCCCAATACTGCGGAGTATGTCATCTGCCTGGTAGCCCGTCAACCCTAAATCCGCCACCTTTACTGTCAGACGTGTGGAATCTAAATCGAAGAAGTCATCCCGTGTTTCCCTTAACTCCAATACTGGTAGATAATCCAGTTGCTTGAGATGATTACGGGCAAAAGAGGCTAGGTTTACCGTTTGTGCCATCAAAGCCTCCCCTCTGGTTGCCATTTGACTTCTAGCAGCATCCAGGGAGGCTAACAGTAAATAATTGGGGCTAGAAGACTGAACTAACTGTAGTGCAGCGGTGATAAAGTTGGGACTGACTATATTCCCCTGAAGGTGAAGCATAGCTGCCTGAGTCATCGCCCCTAGCACTTTGTGGGTGGACTGAATTACTATGTCTGCCCCGCAAGCCAGGGCACTTTTGGGCAGGGAGGGGTGAAAGGAAAAATGTGCTCCATGGGCTTCGTCTACGATCAAAGGTATGTTATACTGGTGGACAAAATGGGCTATTGTGGTCAAATCGGCGCAAATCCCGTGATAGGTGGGAGAGACTAGCAAAACGGCACTAGTGTCGGGGTTGGCGGCAAGGGCATTGGCAATCTGCGGGGGGGAGAGGTTATAACATAAGTCGAAGTTGGCATCGTAGGCCGGGGTTAGGAATATGGGGGTAGCACCGGAGAGGATTAGGCCGAAAATGGCTGATTGATGGGCATTCCTGGGGAGGATTATCTTCTTCCCCTCGCCACAGGTAGCTATAATGGCGGCAATAACACCACAAGTGGTGCCATTGGCCAAAAACCAAGTTTGGGACGCCCCGAAGGTTTCTGCTGCCAGTTGTTGGGCTTGTTGTATCACCCCAGTGGGATGGAACAGATTGTCTAATTCTGGCAATTCTGGCAAATCATGACGAAAAACTGCTTCCCCTAGTAATTCCCTGAGAGTGGGATTGATGCCCCTGCCTTTCTTATGCCCTGGTGTACAAAAAACTGCCTCCCGTCTTCCGGCTACTTCTGCCAGCTTAGTTACGAGAGGCATCTGGTCTTGATTCATCAGTAATTATATTTAAATGAATACCTCTAGGCCGCTGCTTCAACGGGATAAACACTTACTTTTTTACGCTTACCTCTTTTGTACTCGAATTTAACTACCCCGTCAATGAGGGCAAAGAGAGTGTCATCGCTGCCCCTACCGACGTTTTCGCCGGGGTAGAATTTAGTGCCACGCTGACGTACTAGGATGTTACCGGCCTTAACAAATTGGCCGCCAAAGCGCTTGACACCTAGACGTTTGGCTTTTGAGTCTCTGCCGTTCCTCGTACTACCAGTACCTTTCTTATGTGCCATAGCTTCACTCCTACAACCGTACTGTTTGTATTTTACAATACCTTAGGCTGCTTGGGTTTGGGCTTGGGCGGGTTTAGCAGCCAGGATATCTTCACCGAGACTAATAGAGTCTATCATTACACGGGTTAACTCTTGTCGATGTCCTCTTTTTTTGCGGGTTTTCTTTTTGGGCCTCATCTTGTAGACGATGATTTTTTTCCCGCGGTAGTGACTTAGGATAGTGCCTTTTACTGTAGCCTTCTCGATGTAAGGCTGTCCCACATGGATATTATCTTCGTGGTTTATGAGAAGTACTTTATCAATGGTGATTTCACTGTTGACTTCTTGATGGATTCTGTCTACCTCGTAGTATCTACCGGCTTCGACTTTCAGTTGTTTCCCGCACAGTTCGATTATGGCGTATGTCATAGGTTTTTCAGTTTCCCTTGTTTACTGCCGTACAGGTAGCAGTGTTTTTCAAGGCACTGCCTTTTTCCCCACCTGGTCCGAGCAGATTAATTGACACAATCTCTGATTGTACCCCTAAATTCTGGCGAATGTCAACTGGGGGTGCGGATGCCAAATTTAACATCAATGGGGCTGTTGGGGATAATGGGTTGAATGGTCCAGAATTGTTGTAGTTTTTGGAGGAAGGTGTCTTGTTGTTTTCTAAGGTTATCTAGGTTGTTGCCGTAGTTTACAATGGCAAAGTACACCTTGCCTTTTTCTGCGGTGGGTATAACCCCTGCCAGGGCACTGACTACGGCTAGAGTTCCAGTTTTACAGGGTATACCCCTGGGAATCTTACGGTGTTCTATAGTTCCTTTGTAGTCTATACTTGCTACAGGAAATAGGTCCCCCAGATTGTAATTAGTGTCTTCCAACATCATGTCTAGGGCCATTAACATTCTAGCGGCCGCCCGGGGGGAAATGCGGTTGCCTTCTCCCAACCATGAACCATTTACTAGGATAATTTCATTTTGTGGGACCTTTGCCACTGTGGAGGCTATTGTGGCTATTTTGGCTCCTCCTCCCATTTGTCTAGCTAGGGCTTCGGCTATATGATTGTTACTATAAACGTTCATCAGTCGGAGTATTTCCCTCAGGGTTAGGGATTGGTGGGTTAGTAGCAGCTGAGAGTTACCGGGTTTTCGGTTACTTGTTTTTACTGAGCCCCCTATGACAATCTGGGGACGGCTAAAAGATTCTTGGATTTCCCGGTATTGTTTTTCAATAGCGGGGGACCAATTTTGGGCATTTAGGGCCTGTTTTAACATTTCGCCGCTTTTGAGGGGGTTGTCTTGGAAGTTCATCTGCCAGTGGCCCACAACTATTAAATCCCCCTCTACCCTTTTTATGCCTAATTTCTCTAGGCGGTTGGCTAGGGCTATGGCCTCTTCCCATACAAAAAGGGGGTCCCCTCCTGCTTCTACTATTATGTCCCCCTTAACCACACCCTCTTGGATATTGCCGGTGGTGTAAATGCGAGTGAGGAAACGATGTTCTAAGTCCCAGGTTTTCAACGCGGCGATGGTGGTGGCAATTTTGGTGAGGGATGCTGCCGGTGCGGGTATTTTCCCCCTATGATTAGCATGAATAGCCCAGTCTGATTGTACCCATATACCTTGTTGAGAAGAGGATAATCCCTGACTGGAGAGGGTGTCCAGATATTCTTGCAAAACCCGTTGAACTCGGGTGTCAGGGGTGGTGTCTAATTGAAATATCTCCGCCCGGTGCCAGGGTATTACTGGTGGTTTTTGGGGAGATTGGGGGGAAAATAGGGATAGTAAAAAGCCCAAAAGCTCAGCAATCCACATGTTGCCTACTGAAACGACTCCTAGCCAATTCCACTAGCTAGTGGGGCTATTCTACCATTGGACTGCCTTTCTCAACCGGTAACGTAAATAAATAGCAACCCCATTCATAAACAGGGTAAGGAGCACCAAAACGGCACCTGCGGCGGCAGCATTGGCCTGAAAATCAGTGCTCGCGCGGGAAATCCAGTTAAACATTTGAATGGGCACCACCGTGAAGGGGGCCTGTAGCCACTGAAAGGATATAAAGGGGAACTTAGAGGTAAAGGGGGCTTCTGGCAAGAAGGCAATATAGGTGAGGGCTCCCACAGTGATTAGGGGGGCTGTTTCTCCTATGGCCCGGGAGACGGCCACTATTATACCAGTCAGAATACTACCCAGGGAGTAGGGCAAAACATGATCCCAAATTACCTGCCATTTGCTGGCGCCCACTGCGTAAGCCGCCTCTTTCAAACTGGCGGGGATAGCCCTAATGGCCTCCCTGGAGACTACTACTACTGTTGGCAACATCAACAGGGCCACGGTCAAACCCCCTGTTAAGACACTTTCTCCCAGATTCCAGGATTGGACAAAAATCCCCAGGGCTACAAGCCCGTAGATAATGGGAGGTACAGCCGCCAGGTTAGTGACATTAACCTCAATTAATCCTGCCAACCAATTGTCCTTCCCATACTCTTCTAGGTATATCCCAGCAGCTATTCCCACGGGAATAGAAAAAAGGGCAGCCAAGGACATTACCAATACTGTTCCCACCCAGGCTGAGAGTAGCCCCGCCTCTTTGGCATGACGACTAGGAAAACTCATAAAAAATTGCCAATTGAGCCTCGGCAGTCCATCAATAAACATCCCCGCCGTGAGGCCTAAAAGGACTATTAGGGCGAAGACAATGAGTGTGACGGCTACAATAGCAAAAATCTTCTCCGCCCACCTTCGGTATTTTAGATTTTCTCTGCTCTCCATGTCCCCCACCTCCATTCCTCAATACCAAGTAATACAAGCTACCACTTGAGACCTTTTCTGAGCCTATAACGGAGATAAATGGCGACACCATTCATCAGGAGAGTCATGACTACCAATACTGCCCCTGCGGCTGCGGCGTTTGCTTGGAAAGCTGCTTGAGGTCGCGATACCCAGTTAAACATTTGTATAGGCATCACGGTGAAGGGAGCCTTTAGCCAGGCAAAGGAGATATAGGGAAATTCTGATTTGAAGGGAGGATCTGGTAGAAAGGCGATAAAGGTCAAAGCCCCGATGGTGATGAGGGGTGCAGTTTCGCCAATGGCACGGGATAGAGCTACTATTATCCCAGTTAGGATGCTACCCAGGGAATAGGGAAGGAGATGATCCCAAATCACCTGCCACTTGCTGGCGCCTAGGGCGTAGGCCGCTTCTCGCAGACTGTTAGGAATGGCCTTAATGGCTTCCCTAGTGGCTACCACTATTACTGGCAGAATCAACAAAGACAGGGTCAACCCCGCCGTCAGTATACTTTCTCCTAGATTCCAATCCTGCACAAATAGCCCCAAAGCCAAAAGCCCATATATGATAGAGGGCACCCCTGCCAGGTTACTGATGTTGACCTCAATCAGTGCCGCCAGCCAGCCTTTTTTGCCGTACTCCTCCAGGTATATCCCAGAAGCCACGCCGATGGGAATAGCAAACACAGCCGTCATCAACATTACCACGGCCGTACCCACCCAGGCAGAAAGAATGCCGGCCTCCTCCGCCCTCCTGCTAGGAAAACTGGTAAAAAACTTCCAGCTGAGGCGGGGCAAGCCGTCTATAAACATTTTCACCGTCAAGGCCAAGAGGGTAAATAGGGCAAAGAAAATCAACAACAGCCCTACAATGGCAAAAATCTGACTTGCTATCTGACGGCGTTTGATATTCTCCTTAATGTCTTCCAGTTTTAAATTTGTCATACTACAAGCCCTTAGCCTATCTTACCACTGATGTACTCCTGGGTTTGGGGGTGGGAGGCATTGTTGAAGATGGTCTTGGTGTCGTTGAATTCAATCAGTTCTCCCATATACATGAAGGCGGTATAGTCAGAGAAACGGGCTGCTTGTTGCATGCTGTGGGTTACAATAATGATTGTCACCTTTTCCTTGAGGGAGACCATTAACTCTTCAATGCTTCTGGTGGCGATGGGGTCCAACGCAGAGGTCGGCTCATCAAACAAAACGATTTCCGGATCTGTTACTATAGCCCTAGCGATACACAACCTTTGCTGTTGTCCCCCGGAAAGGGCATATGCCGACTCGTGCAATCTGTCCTTTACCTCATCCCACAGGGCTGCTCCCCTCAGGGCTTCTTCCACTTTTTGGTCAATGTAACTTTTATCTTTAATTCCCCTGACTCTTAGGCCATAGGCCACATTTTCGTAGATGGACTTGGGGAAGGGATTCGGCTTCTGGAATACCATTGAAATGCGCATCCTCACCTCTATGGGGTCCACCTTGGGGGAGATGATATTCTCACCATTTACTAGGATGCCCCCTTCATAGCGGTTGCCCGGGTATAGGTCATGCATTCGATTGAAGCATCTAAGTAGTGTGGTCTTTCCACAGCCGGAGGGGCCAATGAGGGCAGTGACTTTATTAGCGGGAATATAGAAGTTGATGTTTTTCAGGGCATGAAAGCCGCCATAAAAGAAATTTAAGTCCACCACCTCTGCTACTACGGGAGGCCTTTCGGACACCATGGATTGTCCTTGTTCTTGTTCTACCATTGTCACCTATCTCCTCTACTTTAAGCAGGTTGCCACAACAGGGTCTCTTTTTACAGTGTACTAGTAAATTTCACGATAGCGTTTAGCTAACATGTAGCCTATAATGTTCAGGACCAGAGTCATCACAAACAGGGCCAAGCCTGCGGCGAAGATGGTCTGGTGCTCCAAAGTCCCACGAGGCAAGTCCCCCAAGGACACCTGTACTATGTATGCGGTGACGGTGGCTGCTGACTTGAAGGGGTTAAAGGTGAAGTTCGGTTGTAACCCTGCGGCCACTGCCACAATCATTGTCTCCCCCACTGCCCGGGATGCCGCCAGGATGTAGGAAGCAACAATACCGGAGATGGCGGCCGGGAATACAACCCTTATTGCCGTTTGTAGTTTAGTTGCTCCCATGGCAAAAGACCCCTCCCTCAGAGCCACTGGCACTGCCCTCATGGCGTCCTCACTCAGGGAACTTACCAGAGGCACGATCATCAACCCCATTACTATTCCTGCACTTAGCATATTAAACCCTGGCAGTTCCGGGAACACTTTCTGCAACAATGGAGTTACAAACAGGAGGGCAAAATAACCATAAACCACAGTGGGAATTGCCGCCAACAATTCCAGTATTGGCTTACAAATTTCCCTTATTCCTGGCGGGGCGAACTCACTCAGGTAGATAGCTATTATGGTGCCCATGGGGACTGAAACCACCAGGGCTATGGCGGAGGTGGTGATAGTGCCTGACAACAGGGCCCAAATGCCGTAACGGGGCTCAGCAAAAAGGGGTGTCCACTCCGTGCCCGTTATGAATTCCCACAAAGATACTTTTTGGAAGAATAAAAACGACTCCTCTATCAGGAGAAAAATAATGCCAACAGTGGTCAAAACCGAGACACAGGCCGCCAAAAACAGTACTACTTCTATGGCCTTTTCTTTTATGTCTCTAATTCTCCTGCTGGCCGAGACTTTTGTAAACGAAAATACAGTTTCCGACTTTGCCATTGTTTCCTACGGGGGGTTGCTAATGGGACTCAAACCACGCCATTTAAAAAGGGGGGGACAGTACCCCCCTGGCTCTATGGTACTACAGGCCGGCCCTTAGAGGAACTCTGCCAACTTCTCCCTTGTCGAAACGGGCTTGGGCTTTCCTGTAGTCTTCTGCCGGCAAGGGCACATATCCTACCTGTCTGGACAACTTAGCGGCATTCTGGAGGTAGAATTTTACAAATTCTTTCACTTCTGGCTTGTTGGCAGAGGCTTTGCTCACGTAGATATACAGAGGACGGGACAGGGGCTTGTAGCTGCCGTTTAGTACGTTCTGAGCGCTTGGCAATACTGGTTTCTTGGTTTCTGGGTTGACAATGGCTAGGGCTTTCAGTTTATCGGTGTTTTCCTCATAGTAGGCGAAACCGAAATAGCCCATCCCGTTGGGGTCTCTGGCCACCCCTTGTACTAACACGTTATCATCTTCGCTGGGGGTGAAGTCGCTTCTGATGTCATTGTTTTTGCCCAGAACGGCTTCCTTGAAGTAGTCGTAAGTGCCGGAGTCTAAACCCGGACCATAGAGTTTAAACTCGGCATTGGGCCATTTGGGGTTGACCTGATTCCATCTTTTTATGCCTTTTTGTTGGCTTTCCTTACTCCAAATAGTTCTCAATTCTTCAACGGTAATAGAGTCGATGGCCTTATTGTTTTTATTAACCACTACCGTCAGAGCGTCGTATGCCACAGGCAATTCTATGAATTCTACCCCAGATTTTTGACAGGCTTCTATTTCTTCTTTCTTTATGGGACGGGAGGCGTTTGAAATATCTGTTCTCACACCAGGGTTACTGCTGCAGAATTTTTCAAAACCCCCACCGGTGCCAGATACCCCCACTGTCACCCTAACGCTGCCTTTTTTCTGTTTTTGGAATTCTTCCGCCACTGCCTCGGTTATGGGGAATACGGTGCTAGACCCGTCGATTTTGATGGTTTTTGCCCCCTGAGAGTCAGCTTCTTTTTGCATCACACCCACCGCCAGGGCCACTGCGGTGGCGGTAGCCGCTACAACACCCATCATCCTGCTTTTGGTTTTCATAGCCACTCCTTTTTTGGTTATGTGTTTTTCTCGCCTTTAAGACTTTTGTTTTTTACTTATTTGTTTCCGAACTGAGTCTACCTCGTTAAAATTAAATCCAGTTTAATCTAAGGTTAAATTTAGGTTAAAATTGTCCTTCTTCATCAAAGCCATAGGTGTCGCGGATTAGATAAAGTGGTCTTTGTTTAACTTCCTCATACATTCTTGCCAAGTATTCTCCTATCACCCCCAGGGAAATTAATTGAATGCCCCCCAGGAACAAAATAGCAACAATTGTGGAGGCATAGCCGGGTACGTCCACTCCGAAAACAATAGTTTTTACGACTATAAATAAGCCGTATAGAAATGAAATTAAAGATATAAATAATCCCAAATAACTCCAGATTTTAAGAGGAACTGAACTGAAGGAGGTAATGCCGTCTATGGCAAAATTCCACAATTTCCACCAATTAAAGCTGGTCTTTCCTCCATGGCGTGGTAATCGGTCAAAATAAATTGTCGTCTGCTTGTACCCTACCCAAGCGAACAAACCTTTCATAAAGCGGTTCCTTTCGGGAATTAGTTTAAGGGCCTCCACCACCTTCCTGTCCAACAGACGATAATCGCCGGTATTGGGGGGGATGGGGATGTTGCTAATTCTGCTAATGATGGCATAAAACCACTCTGCTGTTTTCCGTTTCAGCCAAGATTCTCCCCTACGGGATTTACGGGTGGCATTGACTACATCATAGCCCTCCTGCCACCTGGCTACCAGTTCTACAATCAATTCTGGGGGATCTTGTAAATCCGCGTCAATAGGTATTACCGCCTTACCATTGGCATAATCCAAACCGGCAGTCAAGGCAATTTCCTTACCAAAGTTACGAGATAGGTTTATAACCTTGATTCGGGGATCCCTTTTATGGTATTCAAGTAGTACTTGCAGGCTATTGTCCTCACTGCCATCATTGACACAGATTATCTCATAGGTGACCTGGAGAGAGGCTAAAACTTCCGTCAGACGGGAGAAAAGGAGGGGAATATTTTCTGCCTCATTGTAACAGGGTACAATTATGGACAACTGTGGGGGGGAAGATGCAACCATAACGAGACTGGCCTAAAAATCAGCCAACAGTTAAATCTCCTGGGCAATTCTCATTTTAGGGACTTATTTTTGTCAGCGAAAAGACATTTACTCAGACGGTGCCTCTAATTTCTTCTACAATCCCGTCCCTTACCACTATTTCCACATTTAGTTTCTCCACTATGTTATCACCTACTTGTATTTCAAACAAGCTCTCGAATTGTCCTTGTATTACTTCTTGTCCTATTTCCAACATTTGTACTTGTTGCATTTGTTGCAACAGTTGGTTTTTTTGTTGTAGCAATTCGGCCTTTCTTTGATTTACTTGTGCTTGGATGTTTTCTATTTGCTGTGGGGCTTGTAGGGTAGCCTGTCGTCTGATTTCGGCGATAGCCTGTTGAGCCTGTTGGTCTAATTGTAGTAGATTATCGTCAATTTGTTGGATTTGGGCTTGAATTTGCCGTTGCACTTCCTCTTGCCAGGCGGGAGTGACGATTACTTTGACATTTACTGGGCGTTTAAGAATCAATTTTTTCAAATCCATCTTCCTGCAAAACTACTATGATTTTACTTGCTAAACATGGAATCAATAATATCCTGATAGTGGCTAGTTACAACAGCCCTTTTAATCTTCAGGGTTTGTGTCATCATGCCATTAGCCACCGAAAAGGGCTCTACAATGAATTCAAATACGGCAATACGGTCGTCTGGGCGGTAGCCAGGGCGATTTTTGATTTCCCGATTCAATTCCTGTTTAAACAGGTTCAATACTGGAGTACTATACAAGTCACTATTGAGTATTTCCTCCCTGGTGGCGTTGGGGGAAGGCAGGTTGAGATTCAGATTCTGGGATTTTGCCCACTGTTTAATTGCCTCTAAGTCTGGTACTATCAATGCCCCTAGATGCTTTTGGTCCTGCCCTACTATCATTATTTGGTGGATGTAGGGACTACGGAGACAGGCATCCTCCAACGGCTGAGGTTCAATGTTCTCCCCGTTGCTTAGTACTATTGTGTCCTTGGCTCTTCCCGTAATCACCAGATCATTCATAGGCGTTACCCACCCTAGGTCCCCACTGTCAAACCATCCCTCCTCGTTAATTGCCTTAGCAGTGGCCGTGGGGTTTTTATAGTACCCCTGCATTACTTGGGTCCCTCGAATCCAGATCAAGCCCTTCTCGCCGGGAGGGAGAGGTTGGTGGGTTTCGGGATGAACAATTTGGATTTCTGTTTCTGGCAGTGGTTGTCCAGCAGAGCCAACGATGTTACGATGGAGACGACGGGCATTGGTGACGGGGGAGGTTTCTGTCAAGCCGTAGCCCACAATCAGAGGAATGCCTACTATTTGGAAGAAGTTGTCTATGTGTACGGCTAATGAGCCCCCTCCGCTTACCCAGGTTTTTACACACCCCCCTACCCCCTCTCTTATCTTACTATACACCAACCTGTCTCCTAGTTTATGGAGGGGATAGTATAATAGTGCCTGTAATTTTCCTTTTAGTCTTTCTAGGGGGGTTGGTTGCAATTTTTGTAAGTCTAAACCTTTTTCCAGACGTTTCCCCTGGTGGTATTTTTCTGATGCTCTTAGGAAGAAGTTTATTATCTTTTGTTGTAGGGGGCTCTTTTCTTTGAATTGTTTTTGTATCCCGTCGTATACTGACTCCCACAAACGGGGCACTCCTACCATGTGATGGGGTTTATACTGTTTTAGGTCCTGTTTAAAATGGCGGATGCTGGTGTATATTAGGGTACAGCCTCTGGAGAATAGAAAGTATTCTGCTGCCCTCTCGTAGGAATGCCAACTAGGCAGGAGAGTTAACACTCTATCTCCTATCCTAGGCTGGATGATATGCTCCAGATAGCATACCTGGTGTAGGAGGTTGCGGTGGGACAACATTACCCCCTTTGGTTTTCCTGTGGTGCCGGAGGTGTATATCAGGGTTGCCAGGCAGTCTTTATGGATGTCGGGGGGAATAAAGTCATGAGTTGCACCTATTTGCAGGAATTCCTCAAAATCGTACACTGGCTGGGCTTCATATTCTGGCTTCTTGCCAAATAAAATCACAACAAACCTTAGGGGGTATTTTTCTATTTCTGGGCGTAGTTTGTTGAGGGTTGCCTCATCTTCTACCACCAGGGCTATACTATCACTGTGTTCTATTATGTACAGCAATTCCTCTCTTTCTGCCTGGGACGAACGTACTGCATCTACACTCCCATTGACAATTATCCCCTGATCTGCTATCAACCAACGGGGGCTATTATCGGCTATTAGAGAGACTTTTTCCCCTGCCGCAACCCCTAGAGATTGTAAGGCAGCTGCAAATTGTTTTATTTTCTCTGCCAGTTGGGTATAGTTTAATTTCACTTCTGGTTGAAGATGTGGAGCCCACAAGGCCAGGGTTGTACCGGCGTATTCGGGCAATAAATCCCACAATTGTCCAAGATAATTGAGAGAAAAATAATCAGGGGTAGTCTTATTGCTCATAGTTATTGTTGGCAGGTTTGTGTTTTTTTTTATCTTATATTTCCCTCTATTTCCCCGTCATTATCCATTGGGATAGATTCTCTACTGGCACATATCTACTCCCTGATGCTCTGTCTTTTTCAACCAGGAGGCCATTTCATCTGTCTACCTCCTAGAATGTGTATGTGGAGGTGCTCTACCGTTTGGCCCCCATCTTGGCCATTGTTGATTACCACCCTATAGCCATTGGTGAGGTTAGCTGTTGCTGCCACTTTTTTCACCGTCAACAACAAATGCCCCAGTAGACTCTCATCTTCCTTTTCTGCGTTGTCTAGACGGGGGATAGGCTTTTTGGGAATCACCAGAATATGGGTTGGTGCCTGGGGGTTGATATCTTTTATGGCTATGCACAAATCGTCTTCGTACACTATGTCTGCTGGTATTTCTCTGCGGATGATTTTCCCAAAAACTGTATCACTCATTTTTTCTTTTCCACTTTCCTGATATCTATCAATGGTATCTATCAGCTTTTTTCACTTTTGTCAAGTCTTTTTTCCCCTTCCTTCCCTGCTTGCCCCCCTCTATTTTTTTTTCACCTTTTTCTTTTTATATGTTATAATAAAACCGGTATTTTAAATTAAATTAAGTCTGAGAAATACTATGGATTTACTTGGGATTTTTGCTAAGGTAAAATACACCATTTTTAGGAGAATCATTCCTCTATTTTTTTGTCTGATTATTATAGGGGGTTGTGGTGGGGGAAACTTAAACGTTGACGGAGGTGAAAACGTCACTAAGATAGTTTTATGGCATGGCATTAACCCTCCGGAGAATAGAGAAATATTTAACAAGTTACTGGCGGAATTTAATCAAGCAAACCCAGATATAGAGGTGGAGGCATTATACATTGGGCAACCGGATGAGCAATTGCCTAAAATAATTGCGGCCATCGTGGGAAATCAACCTCCGGATATTCTTTGGTATGTGCCTCAATTGACGGGAAAACTAGTGGAGTTACAGGCTATAAAACCCCTACAAGATTGGTGGAATAATTTGCCGATAAAAGATGAAATCGACCCCGTTATGCTGCCAACTATGGAATTAGATGGAGATATTTGGTCGGTTCCCTTTGCCACCAATAACACTGCCGTTTTCTATCGTCCAAGTCTGTTTAAGGAGGCTGGCATAACAAAATTGCCTACCACCTGGGAGGAATTTAAACAAGTGGCAAAACAGCTAACTAAAGACGCCAACAACGATGGCATTGCTGAGCAAAATGGGGTTCTATTAGCAGTAGGCAAGGGAGAATTTACAGTCTTTGTTTGGCTACCTTTTATTTTCAGCGCTAATGGAGAAATTGTTAGTGCCAACAACCAGCCTACTTTGACCAATCCAGGAATAGAAAAAGCCTTATCTTTGGGGAGGGAATTAGTAGAGGAGAAGGTGGCAATTTTGTCGGCACCAGACAGGGGATACGAGTTGGACAATTTTATTGCCGGCAAGGTGGCAATGCAAATCACAGGGCCTTGGACTTTGGCACAATTAAATCAAAGTGGTATTGACTACGATGTTTTTCCCCTGCCAGTGATTGAAAAACCTGCCACGGTTTTGGGGGGAGAAAATCTGTTTGTTTTTAAAACCACTCCCGAAAGAGAAAAGGCTGCCCTCAAATTCCTCGAATATATTCTAAGTGAGGATTTCCAGAAAAAATGGGCTATCTCTACAGGCTATCTCCCCATTAATATCAAGGCTCAACAAAGTACAGAATACCAGGAATTTTTGAGACAAAATCCAGTAATAAAGGTATTTTTAGAACAAATGAAATATGCCAAATCCCGGCCTATTATAGCTGATTACCCCCTGATTTCTGAAAATTTAGGCAGGGCAATAGAATCTGTTTTACTAGGAAAAATGTCCGCTAAACAGGCCCTGGAAGAGGCACAAAAAAGAGTATACCTGGAGTCTAACACCTAAGAAACCATGTTATAATCCAGGGGTCTATAAGGGGAATAAGTCAGTGCAATTTTTCCACTGGGCTGAGGAAATTTCCCGAGTAAAAAGTATATTTAGTAACAAAAAATAGGTAAAAACTATGGTAGGCAGTCGGGAGTTGGCAGGAGCAAAATATGAGGAAAAAACGCAACTGGTGGCCAGGGAATTAGTGGCGGCCACGAAGGAAAAAAATATCTTCCGGCAGTGGCAACAACAACTGCAGCTGGATGAGAAATTAATGGCCTGGGCAATGGCCAATCCAGGATTGCGGGTGCAATTGTTTCGTTTTATTGACACTCTGCCAGCATTGAGGAGTAAGGGAGAGGTAATACGACACTTACAACAGTATTTGACGGCAGAAGAGGTGGAATTGCCAGGAGAATTAAAAGCCCTTATCAATTTTACCTCCCCCGAATCCCCTGCGGCTTCCCTGGCGGCGGCAACCATTGTCAAGGCAGTAGAAACTCTGGCCTATAAGTACATCTCCGGGGAGACTCTCAAAGATGTCATCAAGGTGGTGGAAAGAATACGGAAGGAGAAAATGACCTTTTCCATCGACTTGTTGGGGGAGGCGGTTATAACGGAGAAAGAGGCAGATTCCTACCTACAGGGTTATCTGGACTTGATTTCCCACTTGGGAACACAGGCAACTACATGGCCTACTATACCAGAAGTCGATCTTGCCGACGGCCAACCTCTACCCAAAGTCCAGGTGTCTGTCAAGTTGACTGCTTTTTACTCCCAATTCGATCCCCTCGATTTTGAGGGAAGTAAACAAAGAGTATGTGAGCGTTTGCGCCCTCTTTTAAGACATGCCCACGATTTTGGCGTGGCGGTGCACTTTGACATGGAACAGTATGCTTACAAGGATGTTACTACCGCCATCTTACAAGACTTGTTGCTGGAGGAGGAATTCAGACAGAGAACCGATATTGGCGTTACTCTACAGGCTTATTTACGGGATTCAGAGCAAGACTTGCACCGGTGGCTACAATGGGCGAAAAAACGGGAAAGTCCAATAACAGTGCGTTTGGTGAAGGGGGCCTATTGGGATCAAGAGGTGATTAAATCCTTACAAAATCACTGGGAAATCCCCGTATTTACTCAAAAAGCGGAAACAGACGTCAATTATGAGAATCTTACTGCTATTCTCTTGGAAAATCATCAGTATCTAAATGCAGCCATAGCCTCCCATAATGTTCGCAGCCAAGCCAAGGCTATTGCCATTGCCGAAACCCTTGGTATTCCCAAGGGGAGTTTTGAGTGTCAAATTCTCTATGGCATGGGAGAGGATTTGGCCAGAGCTATAGTAAAACGGGGACATAGGGTAAGGGTTTATGCCCCCTATGGTAAACTATTACCGGGGATGGCCTATCTGATTCGTCGTCTACTGGAAAACACTGCCAATACTTCCTTTTTGCGGCAAAAGGCGGAGGGAAAACCGGTAGAGGAATTGATAAAACCCCCTACCGTGTCTCCTCAAACTCTTCCCCTCACCATTCTGGACAAGAATGAATATGGTGCCGCCGCTGATACTGACTTTGGGCGGGAGATTAATACTTATCGTATAAGAGAGGCTTTAACAAAAGTTCACAATCAACTGGGCAAGACTTATCTGCCTCTCATTAATGGGGAGTATGTACAGACGGAAGACTATATAGACTCTCTCAACCCCTCCAATGGGGAAGAGGTGGTGGGCAGAGTGGGCTTAGTTAACCTTGACCAGGCAGAAAAAGCCATAGCTAGTGCCAAAGAGGCGTTTAAGACTTGGAGTAAGACGGATGTCACCGTTAGGGCAAACATCCTCAGAAGAGCTGCTGACATTATGGAGGCCAGACGACACCAGTTGACCGCCTGGATATGTTATGAGGTAGGAAAGGTGGTGAGGGAGGCAGATGCGGAGGTATCGGAGGCCATAGACTTTTGTCGTTATTATGCCTGGCAGATGGAAAGACTGACCCAGGGATATAATTATGATGTGCCTGGGGAGACTAACCGCTACTTTTATCAGCCCCGTGGTATTGCCGTGATTATTCCCCCCTGGAATTTTCCCCTAGCCATTGCCACGGGTATGACTGTGGCGGCTTTGGTGACCGGCAATTGTGCCCTTTTGAAACCCGCCGCCCCCAGCAGTGTAATTGGGGCCAAAATTGCAGAAATTCTGGTGGAGGCTGGCATTCCCAGGGGGGTATTTCAATTTATTCCTGGCAGAGGCAGCCAGGTTGGAGAATACCTAGTAAAACATCCAGATGTACACATAATAGCTTTTACTGGCTCCAGGGAGGTAGGTTGTCAAATCTACGCCCAGGCAGCCATAGTCCAACCAAAACAAAAACACCTCAAACGGGTAATTGCAGAAATGGGGGGCAAAAATGCTATCATCATCGATGAGAGTGCCGATTTAGACCAGGCCGTTACGGGTGTAGTACAATCCGCCTTCGGATATAGTGGCCAAAAGTGTTCTGCCTGTTCCCGTGTCATTGTCCTGGAGAGCATTTATAATACATTTGTAGAACGTCTCTTAGAGGCAGTAAAATCCCTTAATGTGGGGGATGCCAGACTGCCGAGTACCAAAGTTGGACCCGTTATTGATGCCAAGGCCCAGAAGAAAATCCTGGAGTACATAGAAATAGGGAAACAAGAGGCCTCCCTTGCCCTACAACTGCCTATTCCCAGTAAGGGCTACTTTGTCCCACCTACCGTTTTTACAGATGTAAAGCCAAATGCTACTATCGCCCAGGAGGAGATATTTGGGCCAGTGTTAGGGGTTATCAAGGCGGAAAACTTTGACGAGGCCCTACAGATAGCCAACAATACCGACTATGCCCTCACCGGTGGCCTTTATTCCCGCACCCCCGCCCACATCGAAAGGGCAAGGCTGGAGTTTGAGGTAGGTAACCTCTACATCAACCGGGGCATTACCGGCGCCATTGTTGCCAGACAACCCTTTGGGGGTTTCAAACTATCTGGCATTGGCTCCAAAGCTGGGGGCCCTGATTATCTGCTACAATTTGTAGAGCCTAAGGTAGTCACTGAGAATGTTCAGCGTCATGGCTTTGCCCCCATCCAGGGAATAGATAACTAACCTGACAGACACTATCCCCCCTAGGGGGGGTGTCATCCATCAGCCTGCCACATATTCCTTGACGGTATTTCTCCTCTTGCGCAGATGGGCTAAAGCCTGTTGTTCCAGTTGACGTACCCTTTCCCGACTGATATTCATTCTTTGCCCGATTTTCGCCAAGGACAATTCTTTCCCGTCTTCTAGGCCGAATCTGAGTTTTACCACCTGTTGTTGTTGGGGATTCAATTCTCCCAACAGTTTTTGTAGGTCTTGACGCAATAACTCCTGGGTAATATAATTATCTGGAGATACGCCATCATCCTCTAGCAATTCTGACAATTCCGTGTCTTGGTTGTCCCCCACCTTCACGTCTAGGGATATGGGCTGACGGGCAATGCTGAAGTACTCTCGTATTTGCGCCGGTTCTAGGTCTAGGGCTTCTGCGATTTCTGCCGGGGTTGGGCTGCGTCCCAGTTTTTGAGACAATTCCCTTTGGGTCTTCTTGATTTTGTTCAATTTTTCGGTAATATGGATTGGAAGACGGATGGTTCTGCCCTGTTGGGCTATGGCCCTGGTAATGGCTTGACGAATCCACCAGTAGGCATAAGTGGAGAATTTAAAACCCTTGGTGGGGTCAAACTTTTCCACCCCTCTTTCTAGTCCTAGACTCCCTTCTTGAATTAGGTCTAAAAACTCCATGTTGCGTTTCTGGTACTTCTTGGCTATGGCCACTACCAGCCGCAGATTGGCCTCAATCATCTTCTGCTTTGCCCTTTTGCCCTGATAGAGGATTTTCTGTAACTCCTTGGGGGTTTTGTTGGCTTTTGCCGCCCATTCCTCTAGGGTGGGTTCCCTTCCCAATTCTTTGGTCAGTTCCTCCTTTATCTTGTACATAGCCATCATTTGCTGTACCTGCTTGCCAAACAGGATTTCCTGTTCGTGGCTTAAAAGAGGAACTTTCCCGATTTCCTGTAGATAGGTGCGAACCATATCTACAGTGTTGGTTTTTCTCTTGTCTGATTCGCTTACCTTTACTAGGTTAGCGTTTATCTTGGCGTTGGACATAGGGCTTCTCTTCTCCTTTTAATCAGCTCTGAGTGTTGAAATGGTTGGCGGCAAGGGCTACCTTTTCCCTTTCTAGTGCTTCCCCAGACCGATAGATTCTATTTTACTCTTACTTAGACGGCATTTTTGTTACAAAAGTTCATTTTTTTCTCTCTCCCACCCGGCTCTAGGTTACAATAGTATCGGACCGGGGCCGACGCCCCGTGGGTGGTCTCACTTACTATGATGACAGCTTTGCCCCACCTCTGCTAGGGCTGGCGTTTGTGTGATTCCCGCTCTTTCGGGTAGGGCTATACGCACTTTTGTCCTTTTGGCTATCCCTCCTTATGATTTTAGCTTACCCCTTTTCTGTCTTTGTTTAACACATCTTCCCCATTACTTTCCTCTCCGGCTTATTCTATAGACGCCTTCGGCCTCTTTTTGGTAGCTGAGCTGATACTTCTCCGGAGATAGCCTTACTACTGTCTGTGCATTTTTTGCTTCCATTTTTACCAGTAAATCCCCCCCCTTGTCCACTTCTAAAATCCTTCCTCTATTATCCCCTAATTTTACTTCTTTGTCAAGGTGAAAAAGAAACTTATTATAGGTATTAATAATACTTTCTATTCCTGAATTTAAATAATCATTATAGCCCTTAATCAAACTGTAAATGACCTGGCGAGCCAAAAATTGTAGTGGGGGTGGTTCTTTAGCAATTGTGTGGTAAAAGTAGGACTGTAGGCTGATTCCCCCGGGAGGCGGTGTATTTTCGTAGTTGAGCCCCACACCCACTACTGCCGCGGTGATTAGCTTATTTTCTGTTTTTGTCTCCCATAAAATTCCCCCCAATTTTTTCTCCTCTAAAACCAAATCATTAAGCCATTTTATTCTCACAGGAATATTCTGCTGATTAAAAGTCTCGACAATGGTCGCTGCACTAAAGATTGTAAGATGAGATAGGGCTGTTACTGGCAAATTCAAATTTAATCCTACACTTAGATATAATCCTCCCTCCCTAGATTCCCACCTCTTGCCTCTCTGTCCTTTTCCTGCTAATTGTCTTTTTGCCATCACCACTAGGGGAAATTCCTTATTTTCCTCTTGCCTTAGTCTCCAGGCTTGGTTATTGGTAGAATCTAGGCTATCGTATAAATAGACCTTAATCCCATTTTCGCCTATATTTTGCCAGTACTCTTCTTTTCTCATATGCAACAGGCTCAAGAGGATTTAGATAATTTTATAGCTCCCAAAAAGGTTTCTGAAACCCCCAACAGACTTAGACTTATCTATTTAGCTATTTTGGCTTTAGGTATTCCTCTTGAATCTCGTATTATTCCTATTAGTAAATTGGAGTTAGATTTAGTAATTGATTATTTAGCAAGGCTGTTACAAAATTATGAAGAATTGATCAGAAGAGCATGTTCTCTGGTGGAACAACAGGCAGAAATCCCCCCGGCCCAGAGAAAATATTATGGCCTGGTAAAAGAATATCTTGAACGATTTTCTCTCCTGTCTACCTCTGAAGAATTCCTCCCCCTGAATTTGTCCGGTAAGAATATTAATTCTATTGCCCTGAAAGTGTTGACAGACTTATTATTCTATAGTAGCAGGGCCGGCAAACGCTATCTCCACTCCCAGTTGCAGTGTCTTTAAAGGGAACTATGTTTAACTAAAATAGAGTGAAAGTTGGAACCATGGAAAGTCCTTGTAGTTGAAACAGGGTGGGGGTGTGGGTTTTTTTTGCCTTTATGATTGTACTTAATTGTTTCAATTGTTAGCACCATTGTCCGGGTTATTGTCAGGATGGGGAAGAAGACACGGTTTAGGAGAGGAATATGACAGCAGACAGACAATAAAACCTAGTTTTGTGTTATCCTGTGTTCTACTGCCCCTTAAGATTCTTAACGATGACATTGGTATTCCATCTCATCATTTTCACATAGGTGTCTGCTTCTCCCCCCCCCTTGCCAAGAGAGTCGGAATAGAGTTTCTCAGAAGCTACCCTCACCCCAGCTTCCACCGCCACTGTTTCCATCAGTCTTGGATTAATGCTGGTTTCCACAAAAACAGTCTCCACTCCACTGTTTCTGATTTTCGCCACTAATTCTCTTACAGTTTGGGCACTGGGCTGTTCTTCCGTACTAATGCCAATTAGTGTACCTAGTATTTTTATACCATAAGCCCTACCGTAGTATTGAAAGGCATCGTGGGTGGTTATCAGTTTCCTCCGACTTACAGGAATACTCGCTATCTGCTGTCTTATCCAATTGTCTAAGTCTTGCAACTGTTGTATCAGTACAGCAGCGTTTTCCTTGAAAATTGCCTCGTCTTTGGGACTGGTTTTTATCAGTTCATCCCTGATAGTCTCCACCATTATTATGGCATTTTTCACGTCCATCCATACATGGGGGTCTACCTGTTTTTTGCCCTCATATTCTGTTTCCATGGGTTTTATCCTTTCTGTCTCGGCAACAGCCACCGCCTTGCCTCTTACATTAGTGGATTTTATCAGTTTGATTAGATTAGCCTCCAGATTGTAGCCGTTATAGAATACTATGTCTGCCCTTTCCAATTCTATATTATCTTTGGGCACAGGCTCATATACGTGAGGGTCATCCCCCGGTTTTAACAGACTAGTATGATTTATCCTACCCCCACCAACAGCCTGGGTAAAATCCGCAATAATCGTATTGGCAGATACTACTCTTATCCCCCCTTTATCTCCCCCCGGCTGATTGGCTTGTCTTTCACACCCCCCTATCAGTATCAATAAACACACACACCATATCCATTTTTTCATTTCTCTCTCCTTTTCATAATCTCTTCATATTCTACTGACTGAAGAGACTTTTCATAATCTTTTCATAAAGCCTAAGTATATGATTGGATAGCCGTTATAACTGCAGTGCCTCCAAGGAGCTAAAATCAAAAACATACAGATAAAGCCGAGGGTACAAAAGGTATGAAGTATCTGGTAGCGGTATTATCTGACAGAATACAGGCAGAAGAGGTATACACCGCATTGGAAAAGGCAGGAATCCCCACTACACAAATGTCTATTCTAGGAAAGGGTTATAAAGGCGCCGACGAATTTGGTTTTATTGACCCCTCCTTGCAGGCACGGAAAAATGCTATTAGGATGGCAATATGGCTGATTCCCTTTGGTTTTTTTGCCGGTTATACTTTTGACCTTATTACTACTATAGACGCCTTTGCCTGGGCCGGAAAGCCCTGGAATCACATTATCGGCGGCTTTTTAGGCGCCATTGGTGGGGCGCTCGGTAGTATTTTTGTAGGAGGTGGTATCGGATTTACATCTGGCAGTGGGGATGCCCTATCTTATCGCAATCGTCTCAATGCCGGCAAGTACATTGTAGTAGTCAAGGGAGATAATAATATCAAAAACCAGGCTACTGAAATTATCCGCCAATTCAACCCAGAAAATTTACAAGGCTACGAGACTACTGATCCCTAATTCTTGCCCCTGATTTGTGAGTATGAAAAACTCTTCACGCTCCTCTTTTTATTATCACAAACCATTGCTTGGAAATAGGCAGAAATTTCTCCAACAAAAGAATAGTAAACCTGCCCCAACATTATGGCGTTATCTCAGATATTTTAAATGGCGCCTGTTGCGAATAAAAGAACATCCCCAACGCTTAGCCAGGGGATTGGCCGTGGGAGTCTTCGCCGGGTGTTTGCCCTTAATGGGACTTCAATTTGCTATTAGTATTTTTCTGGCATTTATCTTCAGAGGTAACAAATTTTCTGCCCTAGCTGGTACTTTTATTAGTAATCCATTTACTTATGTGCCCCTGTTTCTTTTTAATTTCCAGGTGGGCAAATTTTTGATTGGTTTGTTTACGGATAATCGCCAACTGGATTTTCAGTGGAATTCTGTAGATGATTGGCGTAGTGAGGGGAGTGAAATAGCTGCAACTCTCTTATTCGGTTCAGTGGTAGTTGGTTTATTTTCTGCTATCATCGCCTATTATGGGCTACTCTATTTTCTACACCGTTGGCGTAGACAATCTAACTAAATACACACAGAATCTATGATTGTCTTATTGACTGATTTTGGACTTCAGGATGTTTATGTGGGGGTGATGAAAGGGGTTATTTATAGTATTAATCCCTCCGTTACTTTGGTAGATTTAACCCATGGAATCCCCCGACAAAATATTTTTGCCGCCAGTTTTGCCCTGCAGGAATCTGTCCCCTTTTTCCCCGACAATACCATTTATTTGGCTGTAGTAGATCCGGGAGTTGGCAGTGAGAGGAAACCTTTGGCTATCTCCTTTGATAGAGGGATACTTGTAGGCCCCAATAATGGTATTTTTACTGGGGTCATTAACAATTATAAAATCAAAGAAATCAGAGAATTAACTAATTGTAAATACTGGCTAATCCCCAATCCCAGTAACACTTTCCATGGGCGAGACATTTTTGCACCTGTGGCAGCATATATAAGCAAAGGAATCCCCCTACAACAGCTGGGCAATCAGCTGGAGGAAAGGGAATTAATTAGACTTCCTTTACCTCCTTTACAGGTAAAATCTACAGAAATAATCGGGGCAATTCAGTATATTGATATTTATGGCAACCTGATAACTAACATACCGGCAAAACTGTTAGAAAATAAAAACTGGTGTGTGGTGGACAAAGAAATAACAATACCCCACCGGCTAACCTACAGCAGTGTTGGGGTTAACCAGTTAGTGGCGTTAATTGGCAGTCATGGGTATCTAGAAATAGCCGTCAATCAGGGAAGTGCTAAAATGTTTTTGAACAAGGAATATGGCGATACCATCACGGTTAAAATTTACAGTTAAAATTGAATGACCATGAGTCCACAATCCCCAGTATACCAAGGACAATTTGGCCCCTATCAGATTACCTCGGCGGATAAACTAGAAGTCATTGTTTATCGTTTGGGTTTAACTCTTACTGGTTTGAGTTTTTCCCTCGGCAGTATTTTGTTTTTATGGAGGGGCCTAAATACTGCCACCGAATTGGCTTTGACTCTGTTGTTTTTCCTGTTTATTTTGGGCTTAGGAATTTGTCTGGAGACTATTCATATTTATCTTCAAACCCTTCGCAGTATATTGAGAATAGCCTGGATGGTGGGATTGAGCTTCACATTGTTTTTCCTGCTTACCAGTGACTATAATTTAGTAGAGTATGTAGCCAATCATCCTCCCTGCTTGCTTGGGATTGGATTTGTTTTTGTAAGTCTGACGGGGATTTTTATCAAGGAGGCATTTTGTTTTAATCGCCTGGAGGCGAAAATCTTGAGTTTTGTTGTGCCCGTCACTATCCTCTCCTATATTACAGGAATTTTAACCCCCAAGTTTGGCGGCTTTTTACTCACAGTCTGGAGCTTTCTGTTTTTGATTTTTATTCTCCGTAAATACAGTCAGGATATTCCTTCAGATATAGGAGACAAGTCTGTGTTTGAATACCTGGCAAAACAAAGAGAATTAAAAAAACAAAAACGGGCAATCAACTAGGAGACATTAAAAAGTAATTATCCAATACCGTCTTACAGTCGTTGGCGATTTGTTTTTTTAACTCCTCTAGGGAGGTAAATTTTTTCTCATCGCGGATAAAGTGCATAAGACGCACATTTAGAATTTCCCCGTATAAATCTCCATACCAATTGGGAATATGTACCTCTATTGTGACAGTTTCTCCATCCACAGTGGGACGTTTGCCAATATTTACCACTGCTACAATGCTACTATTGTTGTTGTGGGCTTGTCCTCGGCCATTTAAGGGAAAAGGCAATTCTACCATGGCTTGATATACCCCATAACGGGGAAGGAATTTGTCTGGGGGGATTTCTAAATTTGCCGTGGGAAACCCTATTTGTCTTCCCAATTTTTTACCCTCAATAACCCTCCCCTGAATTTGATATTCTCTCCCCAACATTTCCCTAGCAATTTCTACCCTACCCTCCAGCAAACATTCCCTGATAAACGAGCTACTAATACGTCTTTTCTCTCCGTGTAAAACAATGGATTGTTCAGGGGTAATATTGACTTCTATTCCATATCGTTTCGCTATATTTTCTAAGTCTTTGGCCTTTCCTTGTCTCCGGTAGCCAAAACGAAAATCCTCCCCAACACTGACAAAAACAGCACCGATTTCCCTGTGTAAAACATCGGCGACAAATTGTTGGGGGGTAAGAGAGGCTAACTCCCTATCAAAAGGTAATAAAATTAACTCTTCTACACCCAATTGTCCCAGAATTTTGGCCTTTTCTTCTAGAGGAGTAAGCAGTTTTTTCTTCTCACCAGTGAAAAACTCCTGGGGATGGGGAATAAAGGTAACCACTGCCGTTTTTATGTTTTTTGATTTGTATGTTAGTATGGGCAGTATTACACACTGATGTCCCCGGTGAAGACCATCAAAATTGCCAAGGGCGATCGCCCTATTACTGGGAGGAACTTGGGAGTAAGTTACAATTGTAATCACGACAACTAACTGTTAGGCAAAACTTATCTTTAACTATTTTATTGTGACTCCAAAAATTGTCAACTGTTATGGGAAAAAGGTGTCCAAATGGTTTTATAATACTTAGTTGAAGAAAAAATAGGCGGAATAAAAGATTATTTGAGGCCAAAAAGTATGGAAATAAAAACCAATAGCCAGAACAAATTAAATTGGAAAGGGGAAGCCATAGCCCTTGGTTTTTTTGCCCAGGATACAATCACTCTGGAGGGAGAATTGGCAGATTTAGATCAAAGACTTGACGGTGTATTGAGTGAGTTGATTGCAGAAACAGAATTCAAGGGGAAACCAGACACCACTGTGGTGGCTAGGGTAGGAGGCAAAAATCCCATCAGAAAGGTGATTATCACCGGCTTGGGGAAGGAAGAAGAGGTGAGTTTAGACACCTTCCGTCAGGCAGCGGCCTCCATCGCCAGAGTTGCTAATCAGGCGAAAGTAAAACATTTAGGAATCTGTCTGGCCTATCCCCAATACGATGATAACACCCTAGCCCAGGTGATTGCCGAAGGGATTATTCTTGCCTCCCATCAAGACAACCGTTTTAAGTCTGAGACACAAGATAAAAAGATCACCCTGGAAACAGTGGAGTTGCTGGAAT
Organism: Geminocystis sp. M7585_C2015_104; assembly: GCA_015295805.1. Classification (NCBI taxonomy): domain Bacteria; kingdom Bacillati; phylum Cyanobacteriota; class Cyanophyceae; order Chroococcales; family Geminocystaceae; genus Geminocystis; species Geminocystis sp. M7585_C2015_104. Next base: position 26,775 of record DVEF01000065.1, read on the forward strand.
CAAATGCTAAAGGGGAGGCTATCGAAAGGGCAAAAATTATATGCGATGGCGTGATTTTTGCTAGGGAGTTGGTTAACGCACCAGCTAATGTTGTAAACCCCGTCACCTTAGCAGAAACAGTACAAAATCTAGCCCAACAATACGGGTTACAGTTGACCATTCTGGAAAGAGAAGACTGTGAGAAACTGGGAATGGGGGCATTTTTGGGGGTGGCACAAGCCTCTGATTTACCTCCCAAATTCATCCATCTAGTATACAAACCCCAGACAGAGGCAAAACGGAAACTGGCTATTGTGGGCAAGGGATTAACTTTTGATTCCGGCGGCTTGAATTTGAAAGGCCCAGGTAGTGGTATTGAAACCATGAAGATGGATATGGGAGGCGCCGCCGCCGTTTTTGGTGCGGCTAAGGCAATTGCCCAGCTAAAACCCCCAGTAGAAGTGCATTTCATCAGTGCCGTAACTGAGAATATGATCAGTGGTAGGGCAATGCATCCCGGCGACATCCTTACCGCCTCCAATGGCAAGACGATTGAGGTTAACAACACCGATGCAGAAGGGCGTCTTACCCTTGCCGATGCCCTCGTCTATGCCGAAAAATTGGGAGTAGATGCCATAGTAGACTTGGCCACCCTTACTGGTGCCTGTATTATCGCCCTAGGCAACGATATAGCCGGCTTATGGACTAAAAATGAACAACTGGCTTCCCAATTGAAGACTGCCGCCGCCGCTGCCGGAGAGAAAATCTGGCAGATGCCCCTAGAGGAAAAGTACTTTGAACAAATGAAATCTACGATTGCTGACATGAAAAATACAGGTACCCGCGCTGGAGGCTCAATTACGGCAGCCCTCTTCTTGCAACAGTTTGTAAAAGACACCCCCTGGGCCCATTTAGACATTGCTGGGCCAGTTTGGGCAGAAAAACCCACTAACCTTTACAATGAGGGAGGCACTGGTTTTGGTGTTCGCACCCTGGTCAACTGGGTTTTAAATAGTTAATTAAAATAATCAGTGGGTAGACTTATGGGAGAGTCCAAGAGAAGACAACAAACCCTAGGGGAGGAATACGGGAAGGAAAAGCCTATTTTACCATGGCTACCCTTTACCAAGAGTCAGGCTGAACAGGTGTATAGAATTACCACCCGAGGCGCCTGGATTGGCATTGGCGTCTTGGCAGTGGTGTGGGTTACCATCAGATTCATTGGGCCGGCCTTTGGTTGGTGGACAGTACAATAATATGGGGGGGAAAAAAAGGCACTGGGGAAAACTGTTGTCTTTTCCCCTTGGCTTACTCTACGCCATGCCTGCCGCCGCCAACAATCCCCCCAGAGTAGATGCTACGGTGGAGTGCGACATTTTGGTGGTAGGAGGGGGATTGGCAGGGGTAGCCGCCGCTTATGAGGCTTTGTTAATGGGGAAAACTGTTTGTATTACTGACATTACCGACTGGGTGGGAGGACAAGTCTCCTCCCAAGGCACTTCTGCTTTAGATGAACGTCCCAGACAAAGACAGGAGTTGCTTTTCCCCCGTGGCTATCTAGAATTTCGCCAGAGGATAGCGCAATTCTATGGTACACTAAATCCAGGACAGTGTTGGGTCAGTCAGTCCTGTTTTCTACCAAAGGATGCCCATACCATCTTATTACAGCAGTTACAAGATGCTGCCAGGAGGGGGAAAGGAAGGTTGAAATGGTTCCCCAACACTGTAGTGAAGGAGCTTACAACAGAGCAATTAAAATCCCCCAGCAGGAGTGTTCAAATTACTAGTGTTATTGCCATTCAACACTCCCCCCAACCCAACACGCCACCTTTAAATACAGAAACCCTTTCCCAGATTTTTGAAGACGCCTACACCTATGAGGATTCTGGAAGGCTGAGGAAGAAAATTATCCGTTTTGTGCCTCCTTTAGCCGACAAATGGCGGAAGAAAATACACTGGGTTGTCATAGAAGCCACTGAAACCGGGGAATTAGTAGCCTTAGCGGATGTGCCCTATAGACTGGGGATTGACGCCCTTAGCGAATTTGAGCCCTCTTCTTCCAGTAAAACCTCCTATCCCTATTGTACTCAGGGCTTCACTTACACTTTCGCCATGGAGATGACAGAGACTCCACAACCGCAATCTGAGCCCCCCTTTTACAAGCAATACGAGCCCTATTATAGTTATGAATTACCCAGACTGGCCAATTTTAACCTAGTCTTCACCTATCGTCGCATCTGGAAGGCATTTGACAGCGACACGGAGGGTTTTGAAGGCATTTTTTGGACTAAACCCACCCCTGGTGACATCTCTATGCAAAATTGGACTTGGGGTAACGACTATCGTCCAGGCACCCCTCAAGATAATCTTATTTATACTAGGGAACAACTACAACAATTAGGACAATTAAAACCCGGGGGTTGGTTAGGCGGACTACGAGTTGAAACCTTGCGTAAAGCAGAGGAACATGCCCTAGGTTTCTACTATTGGCTGGTGGCAGGCACCACTGATTCCCAATTAGGAGAGGGGGTAAAAAAACCCGCCCCCAATCACCGACTCCTCAAGGGCTTTGATTCCCCTATGGGTACCGCCCATGGTTTATCCAAGTATCCTTATATTAGAGAGTCTAGGAGGATTATTGGTCGTCCCAATTATGCCTATCCAGACGGTTTTGTCATCAACGAGATTGACATCTCCCGCCGCAATTACGCCTCTGATTACTATCGTAGTATCTTGAGTCCTGAACAATATCGTCGTTTAAGGGCACTAATTGCTGGTTTGGAGGGCCTTTCGGTGTTAGCGGGGCATATACCCCCAGATAGGGCTCCAAAGCGCCGTCGCTCTACTATTTACCCCGATTCTGTTGGGATTGCTCATTATGCCATAGATTTTCATCCCTGCATGGCAGAAACCCCCCCGGAAAAGCCAGGCAACCGGGAAAGGGAAGGGGAAAGAAGGGGTGAGGGCATGGCTTATCCCTTCCAAATCCCCCTTTCTGCCATGATTCCCCAGAAAATCGACAACATGATTGTAGCTGGCAAATCCATTGCCGTCAGTCACATAGCCGCTGCCGCCTATCGCACCCAATCCTTTGAATGGGCTTCTGGCGCCGCCGCCGGCACCACTGCCTCTTTGGCCCTTAATTTCGACATTTTCCCCTACCAGTTTCTTGAAGGTTTTGCCTTTGCCAACAAATACCTACGGCAATTACAAACCCTTCTTGAAAACAACGGCAACCCTATCCGCTTCCCCAACACCTCCATCTTCAACCCCCAAGACGACTGGCTTTAATCCCTATACTCCCCAACCACCCTCTCTTGACATTTCCCCCCTTGCCAACATCCGCCGACGCACCCCAATGGATAGAATTGCTACTTTTTGCATCTAAACCCCTATTTTGTCCCCCGATTTAATGATGACAAATATCAATAAAAAAAGCCAAGGTAAATTCAGTCAGACAGATACACCAACGCGTAACGGTATCTTTTTATTGAAATTTTTTATCATAAATTTTCCGTGTCCCCCGGGCTTGTTGAAAACAGACTGAGTTTAGGATAATGATTATTATTCGTATGTAATCCTCCCTGTATAACCTCACGGCCAATAAAGTAAGGGTTTATGATTGTAAACTGTAACCCAATCCCCATCTACAACCCCATTTCCCCCCTCGCCGTATTCAGGATAATGATTATCATTCGGATGCGGTTGGTTACTCTCTTTACCACTTAGATACAACCCTTGACAACAGACAAAGGATTCTCCTTATCCTGCAGAAATTATATCACCCCTCACGAAGGCGGGGGATTACTTGTAGCCAAAGTCGTTGCCTTCCCCTTACCCACCCGATGGGTGATAATTATTGTTTTCTTCTTCCCGGATAATCCCTTTCCTGCCGGCTATTCTTCCTTCCATGGTAGTAAACTAGTAATCTCGACACCAAAAGATAATTGTTTGTCAATAGCAGGAGGGGTTTTTATTGCCATCCAACTGGTTACCACCCCCGGGGGAGATTATTCTCCCTTCCCTCTAGACTAGTTACTTACTCTCGCCTCCCTTTCCCAAGATAACTATTATCTGTTAATCTTTCCTTCCCCCCCTTCCCCTCTCTCTCTAATCCACTTTCTTTCTTCACCTTTAATCCCTTCCATTCTTCTTTCTGCCTGCAATACCACTTCAGCTTGTTGATATTTTTTTATGCGGTTTTCCCCACATCCCCGACAGATTCTCTATCTACTTTCGAAGACAAAAACTATGACATTCCTCCCAACCTTTACAGTCAACCAGACAATTCCATTTTTTTTTTCTCCTATGTCCGTCTACCGGGCTTTTTATATGGGAAGACTTCCGTTATTATATCCAAGGCCACTTCCTTTTTTCTGCCTTTCCCCCACATTGTACTTTGTGTTTTTATTTTAGCAAGGGCTTAAGTTCCATCAAACTATTGCAACTACCTCCTTGTTATGTGATTTATTCTTCTTCTTCTTCTTCTTTCTTTTCCTCTTCTCCGGATAACCCATAGGAAGGATTATCATTGTTATCCCCACCAATTACTTCTCTTTTCCAAAAGCAAGATAAAAATTCTCATTCCCCTCTCCCTCCAATCACAGAAGAATGATTATAATTGGTATGCAATCAGTTTCCCCATTGCCAAATAACCCCTGAAAGCCGAAGACTATGTCAGAGTTGGTTACTAGTTGGTTACTAGTAGACAGACCATGGTGGTGGTTGGTAGAGTTAATCCCAGAATAATGGTTGTCAACCGTTTCCCAGTCACCCCCTGCTAGGGATTGATAGTCTTGTAGAGACTGGCTACAGTGATTATTGTCCCCTTGCTATCAGCCACCCCTTTTAGTCTTCTTCTTCTCGTCTTCCCCCTCCCTTCCCCTCAACCCCTACCCCCTACTAGACAACATGGCCTTGATGGTAGCTACGAATTGTTCATGGTCAACTACAGGCTTGGATATGTAACCATCAGCACCACTTTCCGCCAAAAACGCCTCTTTATCCCCCCGCATAGCATGGGCAGTAACCAGGATAACAGGAATAGACCTAGTTTTCTCGTCCGATTTGAGCATTTGAGTTATTTGTATGCCGTCTACTGGTTTGCCCTGATAATAACTATTGGATAGGGATACGTCCATTAGAATAATATCAGGAACACCCGCCCTTGCTAAACTCAAAATCTCCTCCACATCCTCACTTCCCTTTACTTCAAATCCCCCTCTTTTAGTCAAAATTTTTGCAAACACCTTCATGTTGACGGGGTCATCCTCTACAATTAACACTGTAGTCATTTTTTGGCCTGTCGGTATATTCTTTCATTACGTTTAATGGATTCAAAAAAGTCTACAACGGGACGAGGATAATCCAATCCTAATTTTACCCCATATCGTTTCTGTTCTTCAGCAGACAATTTCCAGGGCTCATGTATTTTTTCCCCCTTAATGGCGGCAATTTCTGGTAGCCAATGTCTTAAATAATCCCCATTATAGTCATAGTCTTTTGATTGCTTCGGTATGTTAAAATAACGGAAGCCCCTGGCATCATTGCCCACACCGGCAGTATAATTCCAATTTCCCCAGTTACTACACACATCATAGTCTATCAAAAGGGACTCAAACCATTCCGCACCCATTTGCCAATTAATCCCTAAATTCTTCGTCAGGAAACTGGCTACATTCTGTCTCCCTCTATTAGACATAAATCCTGTCTCCTTCAACTCCCTCATATTAGCATCTACTAGCGGGTAACCTGTTTGTCCCTCGCACCATGCTACAAATTTTTCCCAGTCTTCTTCCCACGGTAGGGAGAGATTTTGAATTCCAGAAAGGTAAAAAATGCGATTGCCATACTTAACAGCGGTAAAACGGAAGAAATCCCGCCAAAGCAATTCAAATACTAGCCAATAGGTGGAGTCATTTTTAACTCTTTCCTCCTCATACTTTTTCACCTGCCAATAAACATAACGTGGGGAAAGACATCCTAATGCCAACCAGGGGGAAAACTTAGAAGAATAATCCGCCCCCAGCATTCTATTACGAGTTTGTTTATAATCCTTAAGGCAGTCTTTTTCCCAAAAATAGTGTTTTAGTCTTTTTAACCCCTCCGTCTCTCCACCCCTGAAATTCAATACTGCCTTTGGTGAGGGGGTGAATTCTTCTAATCCTAATTCTGTTAAAGTTGGTATTTCCCCTATTTCCATCTCTGGTGTCGGTGGGAGTCTTTCGGGGGAGGGATAACAGGGTTTAACCTCACTCTTTTTCTCCACCTCCTTTCTAAAATTGGTAAACAAATCAGGAATTTCGCCCACCGGAAATGGCAAATCTTCTGGATGGTATAAGGTAGCCTGCCAGTAGCTTTCTACTTCCACATTCATCTTTTTTAGTCTCTTGGTAAGCTTTGTTTCTACTGATTTTTCCTCTGCCGTTGCTTCTTCTGAATAATAAACTATTGCCACTTGATTTCGGTAGACTATTTCCGGTATAATTTCCTCCGGAATTCCTCTTCTGATAATCAAATTGCTTCCCAACTTTTGGAGGGAATTTCTCAAATCCGCTAGACTTTCCAACAGAAACCTTGCCCTAAATTTCCCCGTCTTCGGGAAGCCAAAAGAGGTGGTTTTGAATTGTCTTTCGTCTAAACAATAAAATGGTATAATCCTGTCAGGGTTTCCAGCTAAGGCTTTGTGGATTAGAATTTGGTCATGAATTCTTAGGTCATTACGAAACCAAATTAGTACAGTCTTCATCTGCTATAATAACCCCGCCGCTGACAATAGGTAATGACAATAATTAATTTTCCCATTAGCCCGCCCTAATGGCAACAAAAGTCACCCTCCCGGTAGTAAAATAAATCCTGGGCTGAAGATGTTATAAGAGAATGTCAGGACCATTTTGGGATAAATAGGGTAAAAATGGAAAAATTTACACATAAACCTGTTTTGGTTCAGGAAATCATAGAATACTTAAAAATAAAAGACAAGGGCCACTATTTAGATGCGACAGTTGGAGCAGGTGGGCATGCAGAATTGATTTTAAGCCAGGGAAATAACATTAGAATAACCGCCATTGACCAGGACGAGTCGGCTATAGTTTTTGCCAAGGAAAGACTAAAATACTATGGGGAGAGGGTGACTTTTTTTCTAGGAAACTTCGCCGATTTTTCCCCAGAAGGTGACAGAATATTTGACGGTATTATAGCAGATTTGGGGGTCAGTTCCCCCCAACTGGATAACCCTAAAAGAGGATTCAGTTTCCGCCTGGAGGGAGACCTAGACATGCGGATGAATCAAAGTCAACCTCTCACGGCAAAAGATATTGTTAACAGTTGGGGGGAAAAAGACTTGGCAGATTTGTTTTTTACCTACGGCGAGGAAAGATACTCTCGTCAGATTGCCCGTATGATAGTACAAAAAAGACCATTCTATACCACAACTCAATTAGCAGAAGCCATTGCCTCCTGTGTACCTTCAGAATACCGACATGGTAGAATACACCCAGCTACTCGCACTTTCCAAGCCCTTAGAATCAAAGTTAATGAAGAGTTGAGTAGTCTGGAGAAATTTTTACAAAAGGCACCATCTTGGTTGAAACAAGGGGGAAGAATAGCCGTCATCAGTTTCCATAGCTTGGAAGATAGAATTGTCAAAAACCAATTTCGCCATCATCCCCTCTTAAAAATTGTCACCAAGAAGCCCATTGTACCCAGTATAGCAGAAAAAAATAATAATCCTCGCTCCCGTTCCGCCAAACTCAGAGTCGCAGAAAGAATATCCCCCTGACATCTTTTCTCCCCCTTCAGGCAAAAATGATAATAGAAGAGGGTATTATTATCTCCCCATTTCACAGGCTATTATCCTTTTTGGTATTTGTTCATGGTATTCATTTACACTCTTTTAACTCCCTCTATTTACCCCGGTATCAGCCACAAACACAGAAAACAAATCCCCATCTGGAATCTGTCCAAATTTATACCATAGTTACCATACACACTTATAACGAAACAAGAAAATTAGAATTTCAATGCCCCCTTAGGCAGGGAAAATAATATGACTAGGATTGTTTTCGAGGTTAAGTCTACCCTTAAGTGCCCCGTGGCAACGGGAATAAATATACTCCTATAGGCTGCTAGAATACAACAGAAAAAACAAAAGAATCCAAAGAAAACCCGGATTAAATTAATGGCTCTTTGGCCCTATAAAGTAGGGAGTAGGTCACAACAATTTTCTCCCTCTGACAGGATTTAAACCTATAGCCGACAAGAAAAAAAAGACAGATAATTGTGATGTAAAAAAGAGCAACAAGTTGAGATAAAATCAGAGGGAGAACATTCTGAAATAAAAGCGTTAGGATGAAAGCACTAGTTTTATCCGGTGGCAAAGGCACTCGTTTGCGCCCCATCACCTACACAGGTGCTAAACAATTGGTGCCAGTGGCAAATAAGCCCATCCTGTGGTATGGCATTGAGGCAATAGTTAAGGCAGGGATTACAGATATTGGCATAATTATAAGTCCGGAAACAGGGGCCCAGGTAAAGGAAAAAACAGGGGATGGTAGTCGTTTCGGTGCTAAAATAACCTATATACTTCAGGAAAGCCCAGACGGTTTGGCACATGCTGTCAAAGTAGCCCGTCCCTTTTTAGCAGATTCCCCCTTTATAATGTATCTGGGGGATAACCTCATCGCCGACGACTTACAAGAGTATCTGGATGAATTCAAAAGTAAAAACCTAGACGCCCTAATCCTACTAAGAAAAGTCTCAAATCCAACGGCTTTTGGTGTTGCCAAACTGGATGAAAATGGACGGGTATTGGAGTTAGTAGAAAAACCGAAAACCCCCCCCTCAAACTTAGCATTGGTTGGTATCTATTTTTTCTCTCCAGCTATCCATGAAGTTATCGAAACACTTAGGCCGTCCCCCAGGGGCGAGTTGGAAATTACTGATGCCATTCAAGCCCTTATTGAAAGAGGTAAACACGTAGAGGCAAGACAGTTAAAAAATTGGTGGTTGGATACGGGGAAAAAAGACGATCTACTGGAGGCAAATAGGATTATTTTAGACACCACCCTGCCGCCGGGCGAAAAACCGGCTTTGGCAGAAAATAGTCAAATTATTGGCAGGGTAAAAGTAGGCCAGAACACCAGTATAGTCAATTCTACCATTAGAGGGCCTGTCATTATAGGAGACAATTGTCGTATTGAAAACTGCTTCATAGGCCCCTATTCTAGCATTGCCGATGGCGTCATCCTCACCGAAGTAGATATAGAACACAGTGTAGTACTGGAAAAGGCAGAGGTGAGGGGTATTCAGCAAAGAATTGTAGACAGTGTCATTGGACAGAGGGCAAAAATCTACTTTCAGCCTAAACGTCCCAAAGCCCTCAGTTTCATGGTGGGTGACGACTCTATAATAGAATTGGCCTGACTATTACCTATCTAATCCCCTTGTCAAAATACTCCATTGTACTCTATAATAGGAGAACGTGTTGTAAGGTGGCGTCCAGGCTTGGATGGGTGCGTAGCTCAGATGGATAGAGCAACCGCCTTCTAAGTGGTTGGTCACAGGTTCGAGTCCTGTCGCACCCGTGTGTTGCATCAAGGGCCGCTAGGGGTCTAGCAGGTTGAATTCAAGCAGGTTAAATTCACTAGACAAGGTTTTGGTGTCGCTAGTTTTGTATTCCCCCTCGTAGTTGTAGCAGAAAAACTAGCACCAGGTCAAACTGAAAACAGGCTTAAAGCAGACAAGTCAAGGCAGAGTCTATTTTCCCCCCAGAATAAACCTGACCTTTAACCCCTCCCACAATCCCAGAAAAATTTGACTGAGGAGGACAAAATTGAGAAAAATTACCAAGAGATGGACAATGCTGACCAGACCATATGTTTATATATACCAAACAAGGATAATCCGGCTCAATCTCAAAGCCTACAGATGCACAAACTAGGCAGCGGATAGGCGGCAATCAGCAATTGTTTCTAGCAACAGGAAGGCTCAAAAAACAAATTTACTTTCTGTAAGTTTAAAATGCCTATGGGGCTTAAAACTGAAAATACCTGAGTAGATGGTAGGCTAATTGGGGGTCAAGATCAAGTCTATTCTTTAAATCCCCCATGTGGCGGTATTCACCACCAGTTTCCCTCTCCCTTATGATTTTTGTGGCTATTTCTGGCGGAAGGTTGGGGATTTGTTGTAGTTGGTTTAGGGTGGCATAATTGGGATTGATTCTTTCATTCTCGTAACAGCTATCTGGGAGGTAATAGCTGAAATACAATACCGGCCGCCATGGCTGGATTTGAAACACTGACACCCCCAAGGCTGCGGCTAAGTCTTCTATACACAACAAGGGGATACCAGAATTTACAATCTCCACCAATTTTTTGGCTTGAATGATAGAAATGCCCGGCAATCTTAACCATTCGTCTACTGTGGCCCTATTTACGTCAATTTTCACCCCTAATTCCCCTGCTATTTCTATCTCCCTCTCTGACTGGAAACGATAGTAAGGATTTTTTTTTAGTTTGGCTGCCAGTCGTTTTTTTTCCAGCAGCCACTGCCAGTCATCTGACAACCACCCCATATATTGCAAATTATTAAAAATTTGGATTCTTGTTACCATCTTAGGGCAAACTAGTCATTGAGTGCCAGGAGGGTTAATCCTCGGCTTGTTTTTCCCACTGCCAGAAAATACCATTGTCAGAGGAGTTTTTACCATGCCTATTTCCGAAACTCAAGTATTTGTCGCCTTGATTATTGCCTTGATTCCTGCTATTTTAGCCTATCGTTTGGGCCTTGAGTTATACAAATAATCCCCTTTATCCTTATTACAATTAATTCCAAGTGGTGTAGGTAAGCCAATAACCTTCCATCATTACCTACACTGTCTTTTTGTATTTCTTTTCTTGTTGCTTTGCCCTCTTCTGCCCATAGATAATTTTGCTTACAACTTGACTCCTAATTACAATAAAGTAAGGTCTCCTGCCTAGGGAAACATGGGCTAGTGGCAGTGGTGGGGTTTTTGATCCCATTGAGGTAATATCCCCTTGCACTCCTCAAAAAGAAAAATAAGGGGAGGTTTATTAAATATACTGTCAGATAGAGGTAGCAAGGCGTGGTGACTACCTGTCAATGGCAGGATGAAAATTGGCAACAAAACCACCTCATTGGTTTAATTTAGTTTAATTGGCGTTATCATAGACCCTTTCTACTCTACAAGGGCAGATGTTAACACATCCCTGCCCCTTATTTTCCAAAACCCCATGCCCATGGTGTTATCGGATACACAAACAGTTGAAACTTTTTCTCCTAAAATGAGTCCCAAATGTCAAAAGAGGGCAAAAGGCTTTGATGGGTTTGACTCATGTTTCAAAGGCGTGTTTTTAGTGGTGTTTTTTTGCGTAATTGTCTGCTGGCTTACCTGTTGGTGGGTTTATCTTCTTCTTATATGGCGGATTCTTACCGCCAATTCAATAATAATATTCAGGGGGAAAATACCGAAATTTACTATCGTCTTATCTCCTTGCGTTTCTCCTATAGTCTTAGGGAAAATATCTACAGGTAATATAGGGGGATAATAAAAGACTTTTTAACATAAACAAACCTTCAAGGAAAATAGGGGCAATAGGGGCGTTGCGATGTTTTACTTTGATGGGAATTTGCATAGAGATAATAAAATCTCCCTTGACATAAATAGTCCCGTCTGGCTGTATGGAGTCTCAGTTTTTACTACTATTAGAATATATGGCCACTCCCTGTCTCATCCTCTAACTAATTGGAATCGGCATGTAAGGCGTTTAAAAACCAGTATAAGTGAATTTGAATGGCCAATGCCAGACTGGGAGAAAATAAAAACAGAGGTGGAAGACTTGTCAAAACACTTCCCTGTTATAAGGATTGCGATTCTTCCCGACGGCAAGGAGATTATTACGGGAAGGAATTTGCCCGAAAATCTAGGGGAAAAACAACGACAAGGAGTGAGGGGTTTAGTATTATATGATGACGTAGTAAAACGAGGGATAAGCCGACACAAAACAGGAAATTATTTACCCAACTGGTTGGCGTTAAATATGGCCAAAAAACAAGATTGTCAAGAGGCAATTTTAACTGATAAACAACACCACTGGCTGGAAACGGCAACGGGAAATCTCTGGGGTTATAAAAAAGGTGTCTGGTTTACACCTCCCCCAGGAGAAATATTGCCAGGCATTGCCAGAGAAACTATTATCGACTATGCGGATTTTCCCATAGAAGTAAACCAGTGGACCGAGGAATTTGTAGAAGAATTGGAAGCAGTTGCCTATAGTAACAGTGTGGTGGAAATAATCCCTTTTTCTGAAATCCAAATGAGGGATAAGATTAAAAAATACAATCCCCTCCACCCCGCCTACTCCCTCCTGAGAGGTGTCTATAGTAAATTGGCTTAGTTATGCGGGTTTTCCCTTTCCACCCATGATTTTAAACGCAAAAGATTGAAAGTCTGTGCCAAACTCAACGGCAGTAAAGAAACCCCCTCTAAACGAGACTGAATCCAACCATCTCCCCAACACCACTCCTGATAACCGTCTATAGCACCACTCAAAATTATTCTAATACAATTACTGTTAATGGTTTCCACGCAGTTTTCCACTTCCAATAAGCCAATTTTAAAAGTAAATCTATCCCCTGACGACAACTCCTCTTTCCCTTCTTTCTTCTCTATAATATTCAGGGGGAAAAACCATTTTTGCAACTGCTCAACCCTCAAAATACTATCTCGTAGCCTTTTTTCTGTAGCGCTAATCTCAATTCTTAACTCGCTTTGTTGGAATCTACCCCACATAAATCATCCCCCTTCCTGCTGCTAAAAAAGGGAATAAAAGTATAAAAAGTGCAAAATACAGGGAGAAAGATGCTATATTAGTAACTAGGGTTAATGACAACGACATAAGGGGCACAAATCTTTCTAGATGTCCACGGAAAAAATATACGGCAGTCTTCAGGGATTAAAACCAAGTGAAATAAAACAGCTACAGAGATTATACCATCAGAGAATTAGAAGTGACCGTCTAACCACTGTAGAATTAGCAGAAAGAGTTGCCGCTATTAGTGCCCAACTAAACAAGGCTGTTAGTGTATATCTTAACCGCCGTGGCCAAGTGGTAAGGGTGGGGGTGGGCAACCTTTACCAGACAAAAATCCCCCCCTCCCAATTGCCTCGTTATAGTGGCTTGAGACTATCTGGCATCCGCTGCCTCACCACCTCCCTCTCCCCCTCCCCGCCGTCAGAAGCCTGTCTGACAGCCATGGTGCTGCAAAGACTAGACGCCCTAGTCTATCTAAATATAACTGATAAAGGGACTTTCCGCAAGGATGGCAGTCCCACCGGTTTTGTGTCTACTGTGTATCTAGCCCATCTTTTACCCCCTTTTGCCTCCGCCAACGGCAACCAGGGATACTGGCAAATATCTCCACCTTTGTCTCTAGATGCCGTTGCCAGCGAAGATTTCCTAGATTTGGTGGGCAACTTGGAGTCTGAATTTGAGCGAGAATACACTTCCCAAGAGACTTCCCCTGAACAGGAAAGGGTACTACTTGTTGGAGTACATACTAGCGACATTAGTGAACAACAATTTCAGTACAACATGCTGGAATTGGCGCGACTGGTAGATACTGCGGGGGGGAAGGTAGTAGCCCAAATCACCCAGAAACGCCCCAAACCCGACAGTCAGACTGTGGTTGGCGCGGGGAAGGTGGCAGAGATTGCCCTTAAAGTCCAAAGCCTTGGTGTTAACCTTGTAGTATTTGATAGGGAACTATCCCCCTCCCAAGTGCGCACCTTGGAAGATGAATTTGGTGTTCGGGTTGTCGATCGCACAGAAGTAATATTGGATATATTTGCTCAAAGGGCTCAGTCTAAAGCAGGAAAGCTACAGGTGGAGTTGGCTCAACTGGAATACATGTTACCGAGACTTACAGGAAAGGGACAGGCTATGTCTCGTTTGGGTGGTGGTATTGGCACCAGAGGTCCAGGGGAAACTAAACTAGAAATGGAAAAACGGGCAATCCAAAAGAGAATAGCCAGACTACAACAAGAAGTCAACGAACTACAAAGCCATCGCGCACGTCTCAGACAACAGAGACAGGCTAAGAATATGCCTTGTGTAGCCATTGTCGGGTATACCAACGCCGGCAAGTCTACTCTTATTAACAGTCTTACCAATGCCAATGTTTACACTGCAGACCAACTTTTTGCTACCTTAGATCCCACTACCAGAAGACTCTCCTTAATGGACCATAAAACAGGCAAATCCGGTACAATCGTCATCACAGACACAGTGGGCTTCATTCACGAATTGCCCCCGGAATTAGTGGACTCCTTCCGTGCTACCCTGGAAGAGGTAATAGAGGCGGATGCCCTTTTACATGTTGTCGACTTATCTCACCCAGCCTGGGAAAGTCATATCCAGTCTGTGAGGGATATTCTCAGAGATATGCCCCTTGCGCCCACCTTGGAAATTCTTGCCTTCAATAAAATCGACATTGCCGACAGTCAGCATCTAAATACTGCCAGGGAAAAATACCCCAATGCCCTTTTTATCTCCGCCGAAAAACGCCTGGGGTTGGAAACACTACGTCATCGTCTATTGTACACTCTTGTCCCCTAGAAATTTATATTCCTAAACCTATACCGGTTGGATGGGATAGGGTGGGTATTTATCATTATGAGACTTTCCCCCCTTGATGGCATAATAATGATAATCATTTAATATTTGGTGGGAGATGTACTAGGAATTCAGAAGACTATTGCAAGCAGGGAAAAAGGGGGTTTGCAAAGGGGAAGAGTGAGAAAGCTAGGGGGGTGGACTAAAATAGCCACTGTGGATGTTTCATGATTTATCCAGCACGGCAGCCAAAAATTAATAATAATGATAATCATTTTACTATTAGCTAGGCAACTACCCTTCTATCTACCAACCACAATCATCCCCCGTTACTACCAGTCATCACCCCAGTGGCCGGCATTGTGTATCGTATTTTATACCAAAGGACATGGCTAGGAAGCAGTCAGTTGGCAGGAGCGCATATGAATAATTATCATTATCCATCTTCCTCCTGGAGATTTTCCCTTTACATCTCTTAATAAACACCCCCTAGGCGGGGTTTTAGTGTTAGGATGGGGGGTGGTAGGTAGAGAGACTACCGTGGTTGTGTCTCGCCTTTTCATTAATGAGAATATATTTGAATAATCCGATGAGGGGTGAGAGTTTTTTTTTGGGGTTTAAGAGGGTTAATTGTGCTAAAAAGTAGCAATAGAATGGGGGAAAGAATGAGGGGGAGGGAACCATAAATAGGGAGAGAGTGGGAAGATTTATTTTTCTAGCAATGACCCTCTCGGGTTAATATTACTTAATGGTGGTCGTCAAGATACTTTACATTCCCATTTCACTAATGATAGCTAACCCGAGCCATAGCAATGAGATTTATCACCTGCTTGCCTTCCTAGTGTCGATGAATGTAGTTTTATGGGCAACACCAGTAGTTAAGGCAATAGGGTTAAAGAGTGGATACGTAGACAAGCCCTCTGAACGTAAAATTCATAACAAGCCCGTTGTGAGAATTGGTGGGATTGCCATTTTTGTGGGCACAACGGCAGGATTATTAGTGGTGTGGTGGTTGGGGGGTTTTGGAGTTTTGCCACCGGCTAAAGATGCAGAGATATGGGGAGTTACCATTGGTGCTGTTTTATTCTTTATAATTGGTTTAGCGGACGACTTATTTAGTCTTTCCCCTCAGTTTCGTTTAATTTTACAGTCTGTTATTGCCGGGTTTGCCTGGTATAAGGGGGTGAGAATCGAATTCTTTACCATTCCCTTTGGTGAATTAGTCCATATTGACATGTGGTGGCTAAGTTTGCCCATTACAGTTATCTGGTTAGTAGGGATGGTAAATGCCATTAACTGGATTGACGGGTTAGACGGATTGGCGGCGGGGGTATGCGGCATTGCGGCGGTGGTGATGTTAATCGTCAGTCTGTTTATGAATCAACCGGCTGCAGCGTTGTTGGCGGCGGCTTTGGCGGGTGGTGCGTTAGGATTCTTACGTTACAACTTCAACCCGGCGGAAATATTCATGGGGGATGGTGGGGCTTATTTTATGGGATTCATGTTAGCCGGAGTGGCAGTCATTGGCATTGCTAAAACTGCTGCAGTTACTGCCGTATTCTTGCCCTTTCTCATTCTAGCAGTGCCCATAGTAGACATGGCCTGGGTAATTTTCTCCCGCATTTGCCAAGGTAAATCCCCTTTTTTACCCGACAAGCGCCACATTCACCATCGTTTGCTACAAGCAGGCGTCTCCCAACGTCTTACCGCCATCTATATCTACTCTTTAACCCTTTGGCTGGGAAGTATCGCCCTAGCTTTTGCTGGTTTTCCTAGTGGGGGCGTATATACTCTTGCCTCAACCCTCTTACTGGCTTATACCACTTGGCACGTCTGGCGCAATCGTCGTATTCCCTCGTAAGGGTTTGTCCTCATAAACCCCCATGCCCCTGTAACCCAATCCTAGCCCATTATACCTAATGGAGTAACCCTTAGGATTACAACGTTACACTTTTTTGCCTTTTTTCCCGTGGCTACCTAGATATATTACTAGGAAGGCCAGTGGGAGATTGGCGAGAAAGGATTTAAGACAATAAAACTACCTCTGTATTACTACCCCAACCAGCTACTACAGTTGGCCTTGTCATGCTTGGTCTTGGGTATTTGTGCCTAGATGACCCGTTCCCCAACCCACTACCCAGGAGTAGCCGGGGCCACTTACAAAACGAGGAGACGCTCCTTGGAGAGAAGAAAAGCCGAAGTGGGCGGGCAGACTTTAGGAGTAGTGGGGATGGACATGATGAGCACCCCACCCGCCACCCCTACACGTGGAACACGCCCTGGAGGATTTGAACCCCCGCCATTCGGTTTTGGAGACCGACGTTCTACCACTGAACTAAGGGCGTATATGTTATCTTAAAGGAGCTAGACTGCAGCAGCTGTCCTCTCCATTATACCCAGACTGTTGAATTGTTGTCAAGGACGGGGCTGAGGAGAGGGAGAGTGGGGAGGGGTGGTTTCCAGACTATAACTAGGATGCCGCCGTAGTTTCTTCCGGGGTGGCACGTTCCTGACGCTGTTTTACCTTTGTAGCTTTACCCACTCTATGTCTGAGATAATAGAGTTTGGCACGACGGACCTTGCCACGACGAAGTACCTCTATGCTGGCAACGATGGGAGAGTGTACTAGGAATACTCTTTCTACCCCCACTCCCTGGAAAATGCGTCTAACAGTAATGGTTTTGTTTATCCCGCCGTGGCGCATGGCTATGACTGTGCCTTCAAAGGGTTGTATCCTCTCTTTGCCGCCTTCCTGAATTCTAACGCCCACCCTCACGGTGTCGCCGACATGGATTTCTGGTATTTTATCCGCCGGCTTCATGTATTCCGCCTCTATGGACTTGATAATCTCACTGGGGTTAATAGACATGGGGCTAGACTGCTAAAAAACTGACAATTGACCATAATAACCCTTTTGTGTGACTGTTGTCAATCCGTTATGACCTTATTTAAGATAGAATCTTGATTGGACAATTATCAGAGCAATAAGGGTGTTATCTGGCCGTAGGATCATAGGGGTTTTGTTGTTCCTGGGGATTTTTTCCCTCACCTTTGAGGTAAAAGGGCAGGCTTTATTGCCCTTTATCCCCCCCCTCAGTGGCGAGCAGTTGGACAACTACAGCGTTAGGCTGATGCAGGATGCCATTCAACTGCTGCGTATTCAAGAGGTGGATTTAGCCCTCTCCCGCGCTAAGTTGGCTGTACAACTGTCCCCCCGTCGCTATGAGACTTGGTATATTCTGGGCACTGCCCAATCCCAGAAGGGAAATCATAAAGAGGCCCTGGGGGCTTTTCTAGAGGCCAAAAAAATTGCCCCCGACAATGCTGAGGTCCTATTTGCCCTGGGAAATTCTTACTTTCAAACGGGAGAATACCAGGCGGCAGTAAAGGAGTTGGAAGCCGGCTTGAAAATCAACAGCCAGTCTCCCCAAGCCTATTTCGACTTGGGCAATGCCTATTTCAAGTTAAACCAGTATGACAAGGCCGTCGACGCCTATCAACGGGTTTTAAAACTGGAGGCTAGTTTTTGGCCCGCCATCAATAATATTGGACTGGTGGAGTACGAGCAGGGTAAAATCAAACAGGCTATGGAGTCTTGGCGTAAGGCTATTGCCATAGACGAACAACAGGCCGAGCCCCTCTTAGCTTTGGCAGTAGCCCTTTATACTCAAGGTCAAACACAAGAGGCTATCCAATTGGGGAAAAAGGCTCTACAATTAGATCCCAACTATGGCAACATCCACCATCTCATTTTGAATCTGTGGGGAGAAAAACTCATTGCAGACACCCGCAAATTCTTTCAGAATCGCGCCATTGCCGTCTTCTTGCCCAAGGCTGACTGACTGCCGTGGGTTTTACTGAGAGGCACATTAAAAAACTTAAATTTTTTTTCAGACTCTAGCCAGTAATGATTTTTTGGGTTACCCTCTATAATTAGAAAACACTAAGGGGATGATAAGGTTTTCTTATTATGTCCGATTTAAATCGTGGCATCATGAAGTTTGACGGGGCGGATAAGCCGCTAGTGGTGGCCGTCTCCGCCGTCCTCATTTTGGGAAGTATCGCCGCCTTGATTATCTGGGCCTTGAATGTGGCCTATACCATAGACTAATTGCTTCCAGGGGAGACAGTTGACAGTTGACCCGTTGAGGCAGGTATGTACTGGGACACCATAGCCTTCAGCTGTGCCTCCGGGACACAGCGTCTTTCGGAACAGTAGGTCATCAGGTTAACCCCATTCATCATCTTAACAGTGCTCACCCGCACCCGGAAGTCGTCAGTGACAAACCAACACCTTTCGATGCCCTGGTTTTTCTCATACTCGGTGACGATGGTTAAAACCCCATCAGGGGCGAAACTGTACTGACACACGACGGGTATACCCTCCACATACCCCCTGTTGCGCAGGAAACGCCCTCTAGTTTTGTCGTCCTTGTCTGGAATGTCCACCAGAATCGCCGCCCACTTGGAGTCGGGGTTTAACTCGTCTAGATTGTCTTGCCATAGAAAGGTAGCACCACCTACAGCCAAGTCCGGATCTACATTTTGAGCTTTACATACTTCTATGATTCGTGGGTCATCCTTGTCTAGCACCTGGATGATTATATTAGAATCCCCCGACTGTTCCACCCCAGAGGTGTCAAAATGATGAACAGTACGTTTGGAATACCAGACTCCCTCACTCTTACGGAAGAAGTCCATCATTGTCATCGGTGGTTTTACATCCATATTCCGACCTGCAAGGTAAACTGTTAAGAAAATTAAACAGGGGTTTTAACAATAGTACCAGGGAATTTATGATAAAGGTTTAAGGCATACGGCTCCGGGCACGATAAGAGCAATTCTAACATAATCGGATATGATATTGGCTCCTGTTTATTCCTTAGAAAAAGTCCTGGAAATACTCAACAATAGTAGGGACTTGGCTGGGACAAATCTGCAAAATTTGGACCTGTCGGGGATGGATTTACAAGGGGTGAATTTTACTGGCGCTAATCTGATTGGCATAAATTTTGAGAGGGCCAATTTGAGGGGGGCAGTGTTGGACAACAGTGATTTGCGGCGTGCCTGCCTTAAGAAGGCCAACCTAGAGGGTGCTAGTCTAAAAAACTGTCTTTTACAAAGGGCTCGTCTGGAGGGATGTAATCTTACAGGAGTAGATCTCAGTGGTGCTAAACTAGACTTGGCCTACTACTCGGCCGATACGAAATGGGATAGTGGTTTTGATTACAAAAAGTCAGGGGCAGTGGGGCCAGGGGCATCCCTCAGTGGTGCTTTCCTTAACACCGCCTACCTAAGAGGAGTCGATCTGACTGGGGCTAACCTAAGAGGCGCCTACCTCAGTGGTGCAGATTTAACGGGCGCTAATCTCACTAAAGCCGCACTCAGTGGTGCTAATCTCAAATATGCCTTTCTCACTGGTGCCAATCTCCAAGAGGCAATTTTTATAGGTGCAGAGTTAGAGGGTGCGGATTTACGGGCCACTAACCTAAGAGGCGCCAATTTCGACAATATCAGGAGTATTGCCGGCGCCGACTTTTCCTACGCCTACGGTATGACTGAAAGACTCCGTAGTATTATTTGCAGTTTTCCCCCCCAAGAGTTGAATCGTTGGAATACGTACACCCGCAATAATACAAGAGATAGTTTGAACACCTGTTATTACATATAAACTATGAACCAGACAGAAATTAGATACAAGGCCAATTCCCTCAGTGTTACCCCCGAGGAGGCAGATTGTCTTCTGGAAAGGGTAAACAATTCCCTGTCTAGCAACAGTTTTGACCCTAATGACCACCAGACAATAGCTTTGATGGTGGAGGCTTTGGGAGATGAGCGGGGGATGATGCGGCTTAAATTTGCCCAAAGACTGGCCATGGTTGGTAAGCCGGCAGTTCCCTTTTTGTTGGAAGCCCTCTCTAATCATCCCAATCCCGTGGTAAGACGTGCCGCCGCCAAAACTCTTACTTTGATCGCACCCCCCGAAGCTGTGCCCCAATTGATACACTCCCTACTACACGATGAAGACACTGTGGTAAAGGGCTCATGTGTGGGGGCGTTAGCGGAGATTGGGGAGGAGTCAGTGCCGGAATTGTTAAGGATTATTGCCACGGAAAGAGATGAAACCATAAAAGGACATGCTGCCTGGGCGTTGGCCTTTATTGGCAGTCGGGCCAAAAACTACCTATACCAGGCCATGGCATCTGATTCTGTGGACGTCCGTTGTGCTGTGGTGGGGGTTTTAGGTAGTTTGGTACAGGAAAATGAGGACGAGGAAGCTCTACAACTTCTTTTCACCTCCCTTCATGATCCCTCCCCCGTGATTCGTTGTGAGGCCGCCGCCATTTTAGGCAAAATCCATCATCCCCAAGTGGCGTCCCATTTAATCCCCTGTCTGGGAGACCAAGAAGCGGAAGTGCGTAAGGCCATTGCCCTAGCCCTGATGAAGGTGGGAGATCCCTCCACCATTCCTCTTTTACAACAAGCATTGGAACGGGAGACGGACAAGAGTCTTAAACCCATTTTCCAACTCGCCCTCAATCAACTACAACGTAACTGGGCGAAAGACAGCGGCTAGGAATTGTTTTATGGCGCTCCCTTCCTTCACAGCCGTACAGACGATGCCTATTATACACCCCTGGGGCAATTGGAATTATTGCTGGCGTTTAGCCTTTATTTCTTCTATTTGTCTGTTCGACCACTCTAGTCTTTCTATCCCCCCATGCAGAAAAGCAAAAGGAGGCCTGTGGACCCAGGCCCCACTTCTTGGGGTCAGGACCTTTTGGCGATAAATACACAGGCCTTACACCAAGTTCCTCTGCCCTCTTTTAAACCTTCTAACGCCCCTGAGACCTGAAATTTGCAATTATCGCCACTATAGCTCTCTTATACTCATCGGCCCGCCTTATGTCTTCCAATGCCTTGCTATAGCCCTGTGAACTGGCCTTTCTTTGAGTGGAGGCCCTTTTCTGAGGATGTTTCCCATCAAGAAAACCTATGGCTATGTTATCCTCTCCATTCCATAAAAGAGTATACACAAGCTGAGCTCACTGTTTCTGATGTTTCTTTGAAAAAAACCTCACTTGTCTGTTGTAGTCGAATGTCTTTCCAGTGAGGCCTTCTTACACCAGTTAAAGGATATTCTACCTGATAAGGTGTATAAGACAGAAGTTAAAACACACCAGTCTGTAGGCAGAAATAGAACAGTTAGTCCAACTATATCCCATCCCCCTCTCCCCTACATCCTACCCCCCCTTAGAGTCTATAACGACATTTTTGAGCTACAATGACTCGGCAAAACAGGCAAAAAGTAGTGTGTTTTTTGCTCTTCAAATACCTAGAAAAATTCCCCGTTTCAAAAAAATTAACCATGTTTCTTACGGATTATAAACATGTGGATAAACGAGAAAAAGACAGCCAATGATATGGACTGTGTTTTTCCATCCCACTTATGCCCCCGCTTGGGGGAAAATTGGAAAAAAATAGAGTCTCAAGCAGGGTTTCTTAGGGGGAAAATAAGAGAGGAAATGATAAGATGGCATAACAGAAAAAGATATATTTTTGCTTTGGTATGTCAAAAAAGAAGAGGTGCTAACGATATAACAAAATTGGCCCTGGCAGGGGAGGGGACGACAACAGACAGTTACAAATAGAATTTACAAATAGAATTGGAGAATAGAATAACAGTTATAGACACTATCCTATGGAGAGAAAAAGGGAAGAGGTTGCCGGGGGAGGGGAGGATGGATAATAATAAAAGTTTGGATTTAGTGGTTAACAAAGGTAAAGAAAAATAACATTATGTTAAGGGCGGGAATAGTAGGACTACCCAATGTGGGCAAATCAACCCTCTTCAACGCAATAGTGACTAATGCCAAAGCGGAAGCGGCAAACTTCCCTTTTTGTACAATTGAACCAAACGTGGGGGTAGTAGCAGTACCAGATGAGCGTTTGGAAGTGTTGGCTAAGATATCTAACTCTAAGAGAATTGTACCTGCCCGCATTGAATTTGTGGATATTGCTGGTTTGGTAAAAGGCGCCAGTAAGGGGGAGGGTTTAGGGAATCAGTTTCTATCCCACATAAGACAGGTAGATGCCATTGTACATGTGGTGAGATGTTTCGATGATGAAGATATTATCCATGTTTCTGGTTCAGTAGATCCAGTAAGAGACATGGAGGTAATAAATCTGGAATTGGCATTGGCAGACTTAGCACAAGTGGAAAGACGACTGGAAAAACAAAGAAAACAGGCGAAAAAACAAAAAGAGGCAGCAGAAGAGGTAGCAGTGTTGGAAAAAATCCTCCCTCCCCTCAACGAAGGTAAACCGGTGCGTCTGTTGTCACTGACTGCTGAGGAAAAGGCTTTACTCAAACCCTTAGGATTGTTGACTGCTAAGCCTGTAATTTATGCTGCTAATGTGAGTGAAGAAGATTTGGCTACTGGCAATGAGTGGGTAAACCAAGTAAGACAACAGGCAGAAAAAGAAAATGCTCTTGTGGTGGTAATATCGGCAAAAGTGGAGGCGGAATTGGCAGACTTACCCACAGAAGAAAAGGAAGAATATCTAGCAAGCCTGGGGGTGAAAGAGGGGGGATTAAAATCCTTGATTAAGGCTACCTACCAGTTGCTAGGACTACGCACCTATCTTACCACAGGGGAGAACGAAACCAGAGCCTGGACCATTGTAGCAGGTATGACGGCTCCACAAGCGGCCGGTGTTATCCACAGTGACTTTGAAAGGGGCTTCATTAGGGCGGAAACTATTAGTTATGAGGATTTAGTGCGCGCCGGAAGTATGGCTGCCGCTAGGGAAATGGGATTAGTGCGCTCAGAAGGGAAAGATTATGTGGTACAAGAGGGAGACGTGATGTTATTCCGTTTTAATGTCTGATCTTCTACGCTTGTTTGACCAATGAAATACAATTAATTTTCCCCCAATGCCTCCAGGAGGGATTGACGCATGAGGGAAAGAGGCGCCGCTAATCCCACCCAAATCTCTAAAGCCACCGCACCCTGTTTCACTAACATCTCACTGCCGTCGATACCAGTCAACCCTCTGGCAGCCGCCTGTTTTAGTAAAAGGGTTGGCCGGGGGTTGTAAATAAGGTCGTATACAATGGTACCATCAGTCATTAATTCTATTTCCTGGGGGGAAAGGGGAGACTGTTGACAGTGGGGATACATGCCAATGGGGGTGGTGTTGACAATCAGCCGGCATTGAGGGATTAAGGTGGGGATTTCCTCCCAGCTGTGAAGGGATATGCGATGCTGTAGGGGAGTGTTATGCCAGGAGAGGCCAAATTTGGTCAATTTTTCGGGATTACGTCCTACTATTCTGATTTTCTCACATCCCAACTGGGCACAACCGACAACGGCGGCACGGGCGGCACCACCATTGCCTAAAATAAGAGGGGTAGTGTGGGGCCAATCCCGCTTAATTTCCAAAAGAGGAGAAATAAAACCATCAACGTCAGTATTAGTGCCATACCACTCGTCTTCCTCCAACCAGACGGTGTTGACAGCCCCAATTAGTTTGGCCTTGTCGCTAATATGGTCTAACAGGGGTAAGACTGCCTCCTTGTGGGGGATGGTGACATTAAAGCCTCTAATACCAATAGCCCTAAAAGCCCGAAACACATCCCCCAGGTTTTCTGGTTTTACAGGGAAGGGCACATAAACATAGTCCAATTCTAGGGCACGAAGGGCCTGATTCTGGAATACAGGTGACAGAGAATGTTCTAGGGGGTAACCAATAATGCCTAATAGCTTAGTCTTACCAGTAATCTTCATCACCAGAAACTAGTAACAATCATCAAGGGCGTAGAATCATATGATACGCCCCGGGGAGGAAAACTAGCGTAATCCCAGCCAAGATAATAGGTCTTGTCCGGTAAAGTACTCAATGAGTAGTGTTAGGACAAAACCAATCATGGCGGCGCGCCCATTCAATCTCTCTGCATAATCATTGAAGCCGAATTTGGGCTCTTCTAGATTGGGGGTTACTTTGGGTTGGGGTTGGGGTTGTTGGGATTGTGTCATGGGTTTCTACTCCTTTAACTTTTGTGAAGATTTTAGCATAGATTCTTGACAAACTAACCCATGTCTTCTAACCAATGGCCAAACTCATCTACAAAGGTGTTGTCAATAATAGCTTGGCGGATACGGCGGGTAAAAGCCACCAACTCGTAGATGTTATGGAGGGATAACAGAATATAACCCAACATTTCCTTGGCGCGAATGAGGTGGTTAAGATAGGCACGGGTGAAGTTAGTACAAGTGTAGCACGGACAGTCTGGGTCTAGGGGGCTAAAATCTTCTTTGTATTGGGCATTTTTGAGATTAATTCTCTTCCCTCTTACTAAGGCTGCCCCATGTCTCCCTAGACGAGTAGGTATTACGCAATCAAACAAATCGACTCCAGAGGCGATAGCTACTACCATTTCCCGGTAACTGCCAACCCCCATGAGATAACGAGGTTTGTGGTATGGTAGAAGTGGTGCAGTAAAACGGACTATTTCATGGATCAACTCTGGTTTTTCCCCCACACTGACACCGCCGATGGCATAACCGGGCAAATCGAATTGTAATAACTGTTGCACGGACAAAATACGCAAGTCGGGATAGATGCCTCCTTGCACAATGCCAAACAAGGCTTGGGAGTGAGGTTTCTGGTGGGCCATGACACATCTTTCCAACCAGGCGGAGGTACGACAAACTGCCCTAGTTACCTCTTCTCTAGTGGCTGTAGCCGGGGGGCACTCATCAAAAGCCATGATAACATCTGCCCCTAGGGCATTCTGGATTTGGATGGACAATTCGGGAGTCATATGGATGATACTGCCGTCTTTGGGGCTACGGAAGGTGACTCCCTTGTCTGTAATCTTTCGTAATTCGGATAGACTAAACACCTGAAAGCCACCAGAGTCGGTGAGGATGGGTTTGTGCCACCCCATGAAATTGTGTAATCCCCCCGCCATGGAGACAATTTTCTCCCCGGGTTGCAGGTGAAGATGGTAACTATTGCCCAGAATCATCTGCGCCCCCGTAGACTCCAATTGGGCTGGCGTGATGCCTTTTACAGTCCCCAAAGTCCCTACAGGCATAAATATGGGTGTTTCTACATCGCCATGGGGGGTAGAAAAAACCCCTGCCCTCGCCTTTGTTTCACTACAATTGGCGACAATAGTAAACGAAAAAAACACCTTCCTCCACTGTTGTACAAGGCAAGCAAACGATCAACTAATGTACAACCTGGGGGCAGTAGTTGACAAATTCTTTTCCGGGGGAAACAAGGGGCTAAAAGTCTTCGTCAGGGGGCATATCCCATTTAGCGGAAAACACTTCCCCTAGCATTTCCTCTATGTTATCAAATCCCAGATTCCTACAGACCTGGTGTTCCCGACTCTCACTGGGCATGGGGATGAGGGTGAGGGTGCGATTTTCCTGGATTAGGTCAAAATAGGTTTCTTCGGGGGATACCTGATTCAGATACAGATAGTCGAAACTCTGCACATTTATGTACAGACTCTTATTCACCACTATGGTAGCCTGATTTGGCTCATTGAATACTTCCAGTACTACTCCCCGCCCCTGATTCTGTATTACTCCATCTATTTTGTGTATGTAACGAACGTGGGTTAAGTCATTGAGGAGACGTTTCATGTCTTCCTTGTTGACGATGATACCGGATTCGATTATACAGGGTGCAGGCAGTTGACGGGAATTATGTTGTTGACTCATAGCAGTTTCCTTTTTTTTTTGCTCCTAATAATATTTACTACAACCCCCCGGGTTTGGGCTATCCTTAATCTGCATCTTGGCTGTGGGAAGACGGGGAAGATGCCAGCAAATGGGGGGAGACTGGGACTAAATTAAAGATAGCAAACCCGAATCTTTTGGTTTTAATAGAGGGCTTTTTTGGGGAAATAATCAGCTTGTATTCTTATATTGGTGGCAACACCAGATTTTTTGGCATTTTCTGGTTATCACTACACAATGTTAACCCAAAATTTTCTGTTTGTTCAGGATAATTATCAATTTTTTTTACAATAATGAAGGATATATTGGCGTCTCTGTGTGGGGCGATCGTATTTTATACGGCGATACCCCTTCCCCCTTTCCTGCCGGTGAGTCTGAAGAAGATTGCCCTGTGGTTAGGGTGGTTAGGGATTTTGTTAGGCTTAGTGGTGTCTTTGGCAGAGGCGATTCTTGGCTGGCTTGGCTTTTCCCCTCTGCTTAGCAGTGTTTTTGCTGTAGCCTGGTGGTTATACTTAACCGGCGGATTTCATTTTGATGGGCTGATAGACTTTGGGGACTGTTTGGGGGTGCAGGGGGGCGTTAAAAAACGCCTAGAAGTGATGCAAGACAGCCGTGTGGGGGCTTTTGGTCTACTTTTAGGGTTTTTTGTCCTTTTTGTCAAGGTCGTGGCCTTGAGGGAGCTTTATGTGCCTGTGTGGTGGGGGTTATGTCAGTCTTTAAGTTGGGGTAGATGGGCGCAACTAATGGCCATCACCCTCTACCCCTATATCCGGGAGGGTGGGAAAGGGGCTTTTTTGAAGGGGGGGATAGAATCCTGGCGGGATGTAGTTTTGGGCTCTTCTTTTATACTTCTGCTAGGAGGGGTGGAATTGTGGTATTTCCGACATTCTCCTTGGGAAGCGTTGCTGGGAATGGGAATCTGTCTTAGCATTTCCCTGGTAGTGGCCTGGTTATGTCAAAAACCCCTTGGCGGACATACTGGCGACACCTATGGTGCTACGGTGGAAATCACAGAGGCCCTGATTCTCAGTTTTTTTACCCTCCCTCATCCCTTTTTGAGGAGTTGGTGGGGATAATCAACAATTACAGGGGGTGCCCCTTTTATCCCCCTACTTGTCATTACACACCCTGTGTCTCATAAATGGGGCTAGTAGTAGTCGGTTTCTGGTTGCATTTGTGGCACGGGTGTTTCAAAATTGGAGGCATCCCGGAGAAAACGCCATGCCTCCTCTTCGATGCGGTTAATAAGATAGTTTTCCATCACATTGGCGTGACGAAGACAGGCCAGATAACCCTCCATATACATCCGTAAGTCTTCGTAGCGCCCACCTCTGTGCCACAAGTCTACCATCCCGTCTGTGAGTTTTTGATAGTGCCGAATCGCCAAGGGATCTGTTAGCATTGTTATTTGGCCTAGCTAGTGGATTAACTCTACCAGGGGCTATCAAACCTCCCTTGACTCCATTGTAACTTAATTGCCTGGGAATCCTACATACCAAAAGTAGGTTACCATTGGGATCACTGTAGCCAGTACCAGCAGTACAATTGTCCACAGCATAGCACTACGGGTATCTGTCTCCTCGGCAGAGGCAAAGGTGCTTTCGATGTTAATCTCTTCCATTTTAGGCGCCCCTGGGTCCTGTTTGCCTGACAAGACAGCCACCAGACGATTGCCAGCGGAGATTAATGCTTGGTTGTATTGTAAATCCTTAAGGAAATAGGGGAAGGTCTCATGGACTATACTATCTCTGATTTCTGGTGTAAGCAGATTAACAGTGTCATCTCCTTGGGCAATGGCGGTGCGGTTGCCAAGGGTGTCTACTACTATCAATACCTGATTTTTGGCATCGGCTGGGGAGGGATACCAGGTTTGGAATATTTCCCTTGCTAGGGAATCTATAGTCTGTCCGTAATCAAGACGCTCTATGACCACCATTCTCACTTCCTTGCCAGTATTTTCCGCTAGCTGACGCAACATGTTAGACAGTTGTCCTTCGGTAGCACGACTGATTACATCCGCTTCATCCACAACCCACAAGTTTTCCCCCGCCGCTACCATGGGCAAGTCGTAAACCCCCGTCGCCCTAGCTTCCTTTACAGCCACGTTTAGGAGGAATAACAGGGAGATAAAGACAGTAAAAACAATCCTTGTCGCCTTATTCATACCAACAGTTGTCCCCATTGCACCACTTGTGACATATTATCCCACACCTGGGGCTTAAAAGGAGCGAATGGGAATAAAGCCAGCCTTTTCGATTAGTTTTTGTCCTTCGTCACTCAACAAGAGATTGACATAAGCCTTTCCTGCCCTTGCTTGTAGACTGTCATCGTCTCTATATACCACAAAAAGGCGTCTCACTAGGGGGTATTCCTCATTCCTAAAGGCGTCATAGTCGGCAATTCTACCCTGTTGACGACACTGTTGGGAGGTGGGCAATTCTCCCTGATAGGGTTTAATCAAGGGGGAGGAGTCGTCTCGGGCGATGGCTAAGGGTTTAACATCACATTCTGGGATAAGATTCGCTGCCGAAGCCAAATAAATACTACCCCCTTGTTTTATGTCTTCCGAGGCAATGTGTTTAACCGCTTCCGCTGGGGTGGGAAAGGTTTGGACAGTTTTAGCAAGGGGCATATCCCCCATAATTTCCTCCTTCAGGATAACAGTGGCGCCACTTTCCGAGGGGGGAGTGTATGGTTTAATGGTGGCATTAGGCCCTCCTAGCTGCCGCCAGTTAGTGATTTTGCCCCCGTATATCTGTCGTATCTGACCTATAGTTAGGCCTTCCACCCCTAAGTTATAGTTTACTACAAATACAACACCATCAATGGCTACAGGTGTCTGACCAAGTTTAATACCTCTTTCATTGGCCTCTTCTATTTCACTTTTTTTCAGGGGGCGGGAAGACTGTGCTAAAGTTAGTTTATCATCCAATAGCATGGCTATACCCGTGCCCGAGCCCGGAGGCTTATTTAAGGGAAGTTTTTCGGTCAGATGAAACTGAGGCACCACCTCTTTTAGACGGGGGTTGAGGGTTTTATTTATTTTCTTCCAGGCTGTGCTACCTCCGTAAAACCAAGTGCCCTCAGGTATATCAGGAATATGGGCAAAACACTGCCATAGATTCTCCTTCGTGTTTTTGATGACCGTCTCCTGACTTCTTTGACTGGGGCATTCTTTCACTCCAGTTACCGGGAGGGAGAAGATGTTAACGGTTAGTTTTGGCAGCAACCAGACTGCAAACAAGGCTACGGCTGCCGTTGCCGCCAGTGGCGTTAAAATGGGTTTGTAGGCATCTAGTGGCAGGGGCAAAAGGGGTTTTTTCCTTAGACTTTCTACTGCCCTTAGCATCTCTTCAGCAGTAGCATAGCGCTTTTGAGGGTCACATTCAATGGCCTTATTGATAATTTTCTTTAAGCCGTTACTGACATCCGGCGCATAATTGGACCATAACAGTTTAAGGGAGAGAGGGTCTCTTTCTATGGTATCAGGTCTTCTACGGGTGAGAAGGAAGACACATACCATTCCTAGGGAGTACAAGTCCGAATTATATGACACCTTGCCTGAGAGTTGTTCGTGGGGCATATAACTAGGTGTGCCAATTACCAGACTGCTTTTTGCCTCTTCTCCTCCCCCCTCCTCACTACTGGTGTCGCTACTCATTAATTCTTTTACCGCCCCGTAGTCAATTAAAACCGGTTTTTGATCCCTTTTCCTGATAATTATGTTTTCTGGTTTAATGTCTCGGTGGATAATCCCCCGCTTGTGCACATAGTCCAGTACTGGTAAAATGTCCAACAGTAGGTCTATTACAAAATCCTCAGTGACTGGACCTTGTTGTACTATTTGTAGAAGCGTTTTTCCTTCTATGTATTCTTGTACCAGAAAGAATTTATTGTTAAGGGAAAAATAGGCGTAAAGCTGAGGAATTTGTTTATTATCCGCACATAATTTCTCCAGGGTTTCTGCCTCTTTCCGGAAACGCTTTTCTAGGGATTTTCGGTATTTTTCGTTGGTAATACTGGGTTTAAACTGTTTGATAACACATATGCGTCTGGAGGGAAGGTGGGTGTCTTCTGCCAAATATGTCTTCCCAAAACCCCCTTGCCCCAAAATCTCCTTGATGAGATAACGTCCATATAGGAGGGTAGACATAGTTTTTTGTTTATTTGGTGAGGGTTTTACCTCATTATGTTACATCAGCCTCAGAATCTGGCGGGATTTGTGTGTTGTAGAATACATGCTCTTTTGGTGACTGATAACAGTGGTTACCATAAAATGGCATATTGGTATGACAGTCTAGTAATCTGGATATATGATTCGCCGCAGAAAATCCCTCAGCGATTCTAAGATTCCTCTTGTTTCTTCCCTTTTAAACCATTACCTGGACAGTCTAATTATCAGTAAAATATTTGCCATAATTTCTGCCTTGAATTTCGGTTTAGTCATTTTTGACATTACCTATATCCCCCTGAGAGATATTTGGCTAAATGGAAAAATTACTTTGGGTAAATTCAAAATGGGGCCTTACGAATACAAAGGAATTAATCTGAAAATTATCCCCACCTCTGTTAGCAATTTTCTCGTGCAATACGATTTAATTAAAGGTATTCAACCTCATCGAGACACTCAGGCTTTTTTGGATAAGTACAACTCCTTGAAACAGACAATATATGCCAAAGGTTTAGAAAGTCCAGAAGCAGAGGCTATCATAGCAGAATTGAGACAAGCCAGTGACGAGATGATAACCAGTAATCCCTTCGCCCTAGCTGGCAAAACTGGCACTTTAGAGACTATAAAAAACCGCATGAGGGATTATATGAAGAATTATATCTACAACCCTCAGGATTCTTCCAGAATTGCTTTTACTTCTTTCTGGAACAGAGAATTTCTCGCAAAGAATACCCAGGAAAAATTGAGATTTTTTGACAATCAAATCATTCCTCTCATTAGGACTAACTTTTTTCGTCCTTTCAGCGAGAGTGGGGAATTCGTGGACTATTTCGGCTTGATTGATTTTCCTTTTATAGCAGTAATACTTGCTGATTTTGTTATTCGTTGTTTTGGAATTAGTCTACGGTATCGTGGGGTTAGTTTTAAAGATGCTATCCTTTGGCGTTGGTATGATTTAATTTTCCTTTTACCTCGTTATCGTTGGCTGAGAATTGTTCCAGTTATGATTCGTTTAGATGAGTCAAAAATTGTTAGCCTAGAAGACATAAAGAAACAGGCAAGTCAAGGCTTTGTGGCAACCGTCGCCGAAGACATAACAGAAATAGTTGTTTTAAGAATCTTCAACCAAGTCCAAAAACTAATTGAAACTGGCAGCATAGAAAGACTGGTAATCTCCCAGAATCCCGAGAGGGAATATATAGATTTAAATGACATCAACGAAGTAGCAGAAATCTCGAAAATTTTGGTAAATCTCATAGTAGAAGAAATCCTGCCCCAGATTCGAAGTGAAGTAGAGGCCCTGTTGGCATATATCCTAGAAAAAACCCTAAAAGAGTCACCTATTTACAACAACATTATCTTCCTAAACGATGGGGAGAAAATAGTCAAGGAAATAAGTCAAAAAACGGCAGCTGCTGTCTATAGGGCCCTGGGGGAAACTTTAAACAAATTGAGGGAAGAGGACAAAGTTTTTGAGCAACATCTGACGAAAATATTTGGGAAAATAGGAGATACAATTAATTTGAGGCCAAGGGCAAAACAGGATATAAACAAAATAGAGGGGTTATTGGTAGCCCTATTGGAGGAAGTGAAGGTCAATTATATCATGAGTCTAGCGGCGGAAGACATAGAAAGTATTTTGGACGAAAAACGAGCCCTTTTAAGCGGTACAAAACGAGAATAATTATACAGAAAGAGAAAGTCTTCTGGCACGGAGTTGTCCACAAGCGGCATCAGCAGACAAGCCGCGGGAATAACGCACAGTGGCGGCGATTTTCTCCTGTTTTAGTATTTGGAGAAAACGGTTAATTCTCTCAAGGGAAGGACGTTGATAATGAGCCTGGGAAATGGGATTATAGGGGATAAGATTAACGTGACTTTGAAAACCCCTCACAAGACTAGCTAATTGTTTGGCATGGGAAGGCAAATCGTTAACTCCCGCCAAGAGGATGTATTCAAACGTAACCCGTCTGCCGGTGGTTTTAACATATTCTCGACAGTCTGCCAATAGTTGGGGGAGGGGATAGTGTTTGGCAGTGGGGATTAATTTCTCCCGTAGCTGTTGATTGGCAGCATGAAGACTGACTGCTAAGGTAATTTGCAGGTGATGTTTGGCCAATTGTAGGATTTTTTGTGGCAAACCGACAGTAGAAACAGTAAGATTTCGTTGCCCAATGCCTATATCTTTGTTAATAACCTCAATAGCAGGGATAAGCTGTGGTAAATTTAATAATGGTTCCCCCATCCCCATAAAAACAACATGGGAAACTCTCCTGCCAAAGTCTCTTTGAACAGTCAAAATCTGATCTACAATCTCATGGGTGTATAAATTGCGAGTAAAACCCCCTTTTCCCGTGGCACAAAAATCACATCCCATAGCACAACCCACCTGAGTAGAAACACACACTGTCAATCTTTTCTCGGTGGGGATGCCAACGGTTTCAATAATCAAACCATCTTGTAGTTGCAGGAGGTATTTGCGAGTTCCGTCGTCGGCTATACTACGATGATAGAGAAAAGAACGACCAAGAATGGCATCACTCTGAGACTCTCGCCATTGCAAAGGCAAGACAGAAATTTCCCGCCAAGAGGTGGCAGCCTTCTGATAAAGCCACTGATACAGTTGTTTGCCTCGGTAGGTAGGCAATCCTTGTTTTTCCACCCAAGCGGTTAACTCAGCCAGGGATTTGCCCAATAATACTTCTGGTTTTGTGGTGGTAGACATTATTTTTTTGTCCTTCCTTATTTTATTTTTTATCTTTATTCCCCAGGGTGGCAGCCGGAAGGCTATTGAATTGAGACAAGACAAGGGGTGATACCTGTAAAATATATTCTAACTGGAGAAGAATAATAACTATGCAGGGAATGGGATTTAAAGACTACTATTCGATTTTGGGGGTTGACAAGAAGGCATCACCGGAGGAGATTAAAAAGGCATTTCGGCGACTAGCAGTAAAATACCACCCAGACAGGAATCCCAATGACAAGGTGGCGGAGGAGAAGTTTAAGGAGATTAGTGAGGCTTATGAAATTTTAAGTGATCCTGACAAAAGGGCAAAGTATGATCAATTTATTCGTCTTGGGGGGGTTGGTGGCAAACAATCTCAGTCTCAGTGGACTTCTTCTAGCTCTACTAGACCAGGAGGCGATTCTCGTACCCGTTACAATAATGACATAGATTTCGACTTTAGTAAATACGACAGTTTTGAACAATTTGTAGCAGACTTGTTAAAAAGACCCTTCGGCAATTATACCAGTACTGGGGCTGGCACTAAAAATTCTGGCAGCACTAAGAGTAGCACTAAAACCAGTTACAACTATAATGCCAAGGACAAGGGCAATGATGTAGAAAAGACAATAACCCTAACCTATAGTCAAGCATATCATGGGGTGGAGACCAATGTGGATCTGGGGGTGGAGCAGATAAAGGTGAGAATCCCTCCCGGTGCGAAAAAAGGCACAAGGGTAAGAATTAGGGGAAAAGGGCAATTTAACCCCGTCACCAGTCAGAGTGGGGATTTATACTTAAAGGTGGACCTGAAGCCCCATGAATTATTTTATTTTCAAGATGACAAGTTAACTGTGGATGTACCTGTTACTCCCCATGAAGCCGTATTAGGGGGGGAAATTGAAGTGCCAACGCCGGAGGGAGGGGTGAAGGTGAAACTCCCTGCCGGTATTCGCAATGGACAATATTTGCGTCTGCGGGGGAAGGGATGGCCCAATCTACAGGGTGGGAAGGATGATTTATTTGTCAAGGTAGTGATTGCCACACCCCAAAATATATCCCCCCAGGAAAGGGAGTACTATGAGAAGATAAAGGCAATTAGTAAAGAAAATCCTCGCGCCCATCTACAAAATGTGAGACTGTGAGGGGGAGTTAATATAGGTGAATCCGAGGAAGACGGTGTTTGAAGCCACAGAGAATCTCCCAGGATATGGTACCAATGGTATTAGCCCAAAGGTCGGCACTAATGATAGCATCTTTTTCCCTCCCCAATAGGGTTACTATGTCTCCCACCTCAATATCCTCAAAGTCACTCACATCTATCATGAGTTGATCCATTGTAATATTCCCTATTTGCGGCGCATATCTTCCCTTGACAATCACCTTCATCCTATTAGATAACAGACGAGGCACCCCATCAGCATAACCTATTGCCACTACCGCCATTTTGATTTCCCGAGGGCACTTATATGTATGACCATAACTTACACCAGTATTAGGAGGTAGATGTTTAATTTGAGTGATGCGCGCCTTGACTTCCAATACGGGTTTAAGGGGGATGACGTCTTTCAGGTGGGGTGCGGGGTATAAACCATATAGACACAAACCCACTCTGACTAGATCATAATGGAGGGAGGTATCTGCCAGGGTGCCGGCGGAATTAGCCAGGTGAAGCAGGGGGATTTTTACCCCCAACGCCTTAATACGGGAAATAGCCTCTTCAAAGCGAGACTGTTGTATTTTCATGAAGGTAGTATCTGGCTCATCTGCTGTAGCTAAGTGGGAATAAATACTTTTAAGACGGAGTCGGGGAAATTGCAAAAGGCAACGGACAAATTCTACAGCATTTTCCCAACGGGTGCCCAATCTTGACATGCCTGTATCCAATTTTAGATGCACATCCAGGGTAGTATTCAAACTATTGACCACATCGGCAAAAATAGGGATTTGCTGGGGGGTGCATAAGGTGGGCTCAAGGTTATATCTGATAATCTCTTTCACTTCTGCCGCTGTATTAATTGCCCCTAGAATCAATATTGGCTTTTTTATGCCTGCTTCTCTTAATTCTATCCCTTCCCCCAGAGTAGCGATAGCTAGATAATCAACACCGGCATCCACCAGCGTTTCTGCCACTTTAACCGCACCATGGCCATAGGCATCTGCCTTTATTACTGCCATAAGACGACAGTTGGGCTTCAACCACTGTTTTATGGCTTTCACGTTGTGTCTCAAAGCCTTATGGTCAATAGTTATCCATGCCCTTTGTTGTTGCAACTCTATCCTATTTAGACAATAATTCACCTTCCCCTCTATTTATCTCTAACAGTTAGTTTTAATGAGCCACAGGACTGATGTTGCCCCTTATTTTGGTTGCCCCTCGCCTGCCTATTTTTATTTCCCCTGTTGTGTTTTTTCCTAGCACAATTCTCACAAATAGGTGCTCAACCACAGGTAGATGAGGAGGGAGAAAATAGAGGTAAAAATCAGGACCAGCAACACACCTCCCGGGAGATTGGTGAGGTAGCCAAAGCCTCTTAAAACATATACAACAACGGCCATAGGAAAGGTTATTTTAAACACCAGGTTGCATACATTTTTAACCGGAACAAATCTCCTCATCACCTAATAGCAAAGCTCCTAAATATTGGCCCACTGGATATTATCTTATGAGAAAGTCATTTTGTCAAGCAATTTGGTATTATAATAGCCTCGAGGATACGAGGGATTTCCGCTGATGAAAAACAGAGGAAGTTTGTTTGGTAATATACCTTGTTGGCGGGGGAGGAAGGAGTTTGTAGAAATACTAAAACAAGGAGATATACTGGAAAACCTAATTGAATTAAAAGCAGGAGATTATATATTCATCCCCTCAGAAAACCCTCGTCAGAGGGCACACCTATGGCATAAATTTTCAGAAAAAACAGACATAATGGGAAAAAAAATAACTCCTCCCCGGGAGAGAGAGGAGATGACTGAGCTAATTTTTAGGCTTTAAACCTTAGCTACTTGACTGGAGGTGGTGGCGACTTGGCCAGTGAGTTTTTCGTAGGTTTCCCGCATTTTTAGCCCTACTAACACCTGGAATAAACCAGTGCCATTATTTGAACCAGGATATTCCTTGTGTTTTAACAATAATTCTGTCATTTCACCGTAATATTTGGTGCCGATGCGGCTGAGGTGACTCTCAATATAAATGATTTCTTCTAGATTATCGAACTGGCCGTCAATTTCTAGGACAGAAACCTCATTGCCAAGGTAGGTGTCAGGGCCGTAGAATAGTTTAATACCAGGGTAGGCACAGGTCAATTTACGGCCACAAGGACGCCATTCAATGGTAGAGCCTTCGTCGAATAGGTAGGCAGTTTCAAAATTGGGATTGCCTTCTTTTTGGATAAGACGCACTCTCAGAATGTTACTATCTGGATCATCTACTAATTGAGTGGGTAATACCTGGATGATCACATCGGCGTATTGTCTCTGGGGTTCGATATAGGCGGTAAAGTCAGGTTTTCTGGCATTGATGGAGGCGATGACGTCTTCATAGGTATGCCCCCTTTCTGCCATATCCCTTTGGATTTTCCATTTAATTTTAACTGGTTCGCTTATATCCAGGTATACTCCAAAGTCCACTAGTTTTCTTACTCTCTCATCGTAGAAGGGGTGTAAACCCTCGATTACCACCAGCTTGTTGGGTTCAACCCTTTCTGGGGGGTCTATTGTACCAGTTTCGTGGTTGTATACTGGTTTTTCAATGGCTTGACCGTTTTTGAGGGCGGCAATTTGTTCGGCCATCAAATCGAAGTTATTGGCGCGAGGATCTAATGCTGTGATGCCCAATTCCTTTCTCTGCTTGCGATCCAGACAATGGTAGTCGTCCAGACAGATTACAGTCATGAATTCTCTGCCAAACAAATCTTCTAGACGACGCAGAAAGGTTGACTTGCCACAGCCGGAGTCACCTGCCACTCCGATAATAACTACTCTATCTTGACTCATCTTTTTCTCTATAGTTATCTAAAATCAGCCCTTATTTTATACAGTTGCCTTGAGTTTGTGTTTGTTTGTTATCTTATCAGTCAAATGCCCCAATTGCATATTTTTTTCTCAACTAGTTTCCCTGAGTACTTGGTAATATATTTGCATTACGAGTTATAATAAAAGAGAGGGCTCAGGGGAAAGGTAAATGAAAGACAATCCGATTTTATGGAAATGGTTACTCCATCAAGCTAAAAACCAAGAGGCGGGTGTATCCCTGATGGAATTGATAGTTGCCCTTGTAATAGGAGGCATCACGTTAGTTTTGGGGGCAGTACTCTTTGTAAATGTCTTGAGGGCCAATAAAGCCGTGGAATCCAAGACTGTTGCCGCGGCGGAATTGCAAAGGGCCCTCAGTTTCATTGTAGAGGACATAAAACTGGCTAGCAACGTCACTATGGTGAACAGGGGTAATACCTATTGCCCCACTAGTCAGGTAGATTCCAATGAATGCCTGGTTTTAAGGCGGAATGAAAACGGCACTGTT
Organism: Geminocystis sp. M7585_C2015_104; assembly: GCA_015295805.1. Classification (NCBI taxonomy): domain Bacteria; kingdom Bacillati; phylum Cyanobacteriota; class Cyanophyceae; order Chroococcales; family Geminocystaceae; genus Geminocystis; species Geminocystis sp. M7585_C2015_104. The sequence goes on from DVEF01000065.1 coordinate 64,567, forward strand.
TACGTAATATCCTACGGATACAAAGATATTCAGAACCAGAATACACACTTTTATAAACCAGGAGTGCTAAAAAGACAAGTATACAGACAGTCAGACAACACTCCGGTAAGTCACGATTACAGAACACTACCGGTTACAGGAGGACAACAAGCGGCATGGGATGACTATACAACAGTGGCAGACGGCCTAATTAACACTACACCCCGAGTGTCAGTGGCATGTGAAAACTTTGAGGGGATAAAATTATGGCAGGATAGTAGTGCCAACTCCAACAGGGGGCAGATTTACGGTGATACAAGTGATGGGAGGGGGGGGTTTCGTTTTTGCCTATACAATACTGCTGGTGACAACCGTCTAGCTAGAGTGTTTCTCATAGGGAGGACAGTGGATGAGAGAGACAGTGAGTTTAGATTGGCCAGTTTCGGCCTAGCACGCAACTAGGTATTATTGCCTAAAGTTCCATAGCTAGTTCTAGGACCTGTTGGAGGCTGTCACACCAGTGAAACTGAGGAGGCTTATGGGGGAGGGGATAGAGGGTGCGAATAATCCAGGAAGGGGGGTGAGACTGTTCTAATTTTGTAAGTTCTCGTAATTCTGATTTCGACAACTCTTGTTCCCTCAAGGCCAGTTGCTGGGTTAGAATGTCTACAAAACTATCCAGGTTAGAATGAACTACTAAGACTTTTTTGAGGCTCTTCTGTGCCATAATCTGGCTAATCAGAGGGTTGACGTTTTCCTGCCAGTAGACAGCAGTCTTACGGGGTAACAGATAGAGGCTGTGGATGGGGGAGTTGTTGTTTCCCTGCTGAAGGAGGTTGCCTAATAGTATTGCCTCATCCCTACTGTCGCTGACAATGGCTATATCCTTTTCTGGGTTATTTTCCGGGTTAAGGATAAAGACTGTATAGGGCCTATCGTAGCCGTTTTTTAGATATTTATGTAATTCAGGATGGCGTTGCAAAGCGTAATGGTTAAGACGGATTTTGCCATCTAAGGCTATTACCTCCCCGTTTTCCCTTAACCCCAAGGGATTGATTTCTACAATGTCTAAGTCATAGGTGACAAATAGCTGATACATTTTGGTAAACACATCGGCTACAGAGGCCATGGCCCTCCCTGTTAATCCTATTTTCTTGGCCAAAATCCTTGCCTGAAAAGGAGAAAAGGAATCCTCGATGGGGAAACTCTCCAAATTAGCCAGTAAAGACTCTACCTCTACCCCACCCCTACCGGAAGCTAGCAATAGGGGCCTGCCGATGGTATTGTCCCACATTATCCCCACAAATAACTCCCTGTCCACCCGGCAATGGCTTTCTGCTAGCAACACCTGGGGATATTCTCCTTCTATAGCTAGGTTGAAAAGGGAACGTGCCACAGCAATGGCGTCTATAGTATTCTCTACAAATCTAACACCCCCAAACTGTGTCCTTCCACTGGCCAACACCTGGGATTTGATTACAATAGGATAGGGCAGTTGTAGATTTTTTACCTCCCCCGGGTGGTAGATGGGTTGAGAGGGTAATATGGGAATCCCCACCTGGGCAAATAATTCCTTGGCTTGATACTCCAGCAAATCCATGGTCAACCGGTTAGTAGTATCCTAGATCTACCGCTATTCTATGGGCACAACTAAATCCAGAAAAGGCCACCGCATTCAATCCTTGCCCTGGAAAAGTGCTATCCCCCACACAGTAAAGATTTTTGATTGAAGTACGGTTGAAAGGCATTGCCAACAGACCTGGGAGACGACGTGCGGGAATAGGGCCGTAAGTGCCGTTTATACGTCCCAAAAAGCGTCTGTGAGTCAGGGGTGTGCCTATCTCCATATAGTCTAGATGGGCGTCTAACCCCGGGAAAATGGCCTCCAATCGTTCAATTATACGCCCTGCCGCCTCCTCCTTCTTATATTCGTACTGTTTCCTCGATAATCCCCGCCAATATTCTATGCTACTTGGGGTAAAAGTGTGTATGATGTGGTAGCCCTCTGGTGCTAAACTAGGATCTAGTACTGTGGGAATGGACACGAAAATTGTCCCCTGTTCCGTCTCCATATTCTCCCAGTTTTCCAGGAGGATATGATGGCATTCTGGTTTATCCTCCCTAAACAACTCCGCACTTACCCCTAGGTGCAAACTCAGAAAGCTAGGGGATTGACGGTAGTTTTTCTCCCATTGTCTCTCTCGAAGGGGTTTCTTTTGATTCTTCAGTAACTTGTCAAAAGTATCCCAACGGGTAGCATTGGAGACAATCCTCTCCCCATAATACTCCTTGCCGTTAGCTAGTCTCACTCCCACCGCTTGTCCATATTGTACCAGTATCTCGCTTACCCTGGCTCCATACTGGATTTCCCCCCCATGTTTGATCAGGCCTTCTACTAGTTTTTCTGCTATTTTGCCTACTCCCCCCTTTGGATAGTTAATCCCACCATAATGGCGATCGGAAAATACCATCCCTGCATTAATCATGGGGGTTAAGTCAGCCGGTACTGTTGACCAAGAATAACATTCTATGTCGATGAATTTCAACAATTCTGGATTTTTGATATACTTACGGGCTACATCCCCTACATTGAGGGGAAGATATTTCAGCAAACGTAAACAGGCGCCTGGGTTTTGGAAAAACACACGGATTAGATATCTTATTTCTTCCAACGACAACAATTCAATGGAATTAAGGGCATTAAATACCTGCCAACATTCATCATAAAACCCCCTAATCCCCTCTTTCTCCTCTGGGAAGTAGCTGTATAACTCTCCTAGAAATCTCTCGTAATCTCTGTGGACTTTAACTTCTAGGCCATTGGGAAGATGATAGTGTATTTGTACTGGATCTGGTATAGTTTCCAATGTGACTCCCACTGCTTCCAAGGCGCGGGTTAATAGATTGGTGGTGCCGGATTTGCCAAAGCCGAATATCATGGAGGCACCCACATCAAAGCGGTACCCATTACGCTCGAAATAACCTGCACTACCACCCGGGATTACATAACGTTCCAATACTAACACTTTTATCCCCTTTGCCGCCAACTGGGTTGCCGTTACTAATCCCCCAATCCCCGCGCCAATTACAATCACATCATAATGCTTCATATCTTATCTCATCTTCTGTCTTTTGTTCGTCTTCCTTCCCTTACCAGTTTAGCGTTCCTCTGCCTCAAAAACTAGTCTTTTTTTCTCCTTTTTTGCCTCTTTCAAAAACTGCTATGAAATCTCCCAAATTTCTTCTTTTTACCTCCCTATGCAGTCTTATTCTTTGTCTTTATGTCATGATGAAGTCCACACTTCCTTGAGGTTTGCCGGCTACCAACAGTAGGAGTTTATTCAACAGTTTTTTACTGGGGAGATTATTTCCGCCGGCCATTTATTTTCCTCTCTTAAATAGAGCAAAAAAAGGGGTTTCAAATCCCCTATAAATGCCCTTGCCAGCAAACCGGAACCCCCTCCTCTGTACTGGATCACATTATGGCAGTGGCAGAGGCTATTTAACTTATCCATTTTATCCACTAGATTGCTATCAGTTATTTTTAGTATTCTTTCCATTTTGGCTATTTATCTTGTTTCCCAATACCTTTTTGCTGATAAACTGGTTGCCGTCATTACCACTACTATTTTTGCTTTTTCCCCACTGCAGATTCCCTATTCCCAGGAAGCAAGAGAATACAGTCTATGGAATTTATTATCACTCCTGACAATATTTTACTTGTTCAGGGCAATTAGACAAGAGGCATTGGGCTAGAGGGGTTGGGCTATAGGGAATTGTAGACAACAATATTGGTGGGAGTATACTGTCACTTTGACTGCCACATTATACACCTCTCTTTTATCCCTATCAATCCCCATGGTTAATTTTTTTTATGTCCTTTTTTCCCACAGTCTTTTTCCAAAACGCCTAGGGAATTACCTCCTGTTATTCACCATGTTTGGCCTATTATTGTTCAGCCCATGGCTACTAGTAATTTATTACAATTACCATAAACTCAGGGAAAACATCTATTGGCTCAACACACAGCAATCCCCGATGTTTCTTGGCAACATGTGGGCCTTGCATTTTACGAGTGTATTTGCGGATTTAGGCTTGCCTTTGTACCACTCACCGGGCTAGTTGTTTTCTTATTGTACTTATTTTTTGCCTGTTGGGTTGTAGTCTCATTTTTCTTATCCGCACAACCGAAGGGTATTTATGGACTTATCTTGTTTTATTTTTACTAATACCCAGTCTTATTCTAATTGTAACGGACTTAATGTTTGGTGGAATTTGCTCGGCGGTTACCCGTTACTTTTTCCTATCCTATCTGCCATTTTATCTCGCAGTGGGCCACACTTTAGCCCCGAAAATTAAACAAAAATTAAAACTGTGGGTAGCCGTCTTCCTGTCAATTCTACTTCTAGAAAGTGCCTCCAACTTTATCATTCTAAATAGTGATACCTGGTGGAATAAATATACTGGTTGTCATAACCCAGCCATTGCCTCGTCCTGATTATAAACCAAAATATCGGCACTAATGTAAAACTGCGGTTGTTAGACATAGAAACTACCCCTATTTACCCAAAAAAATTTTCTCACGCCTATATATAACCCCCCCGGAATTCAGACAAAAACTGGAAAATATTTACCATACTAAATCAACGTTGGTGTCTCCTTGGTTGTATGAAATTAAACCTAATTAAATCCCAAAATACGGCAAAGAAAGACTTGGTGAGCAGCCACAACATTGTCAATTCGTTGGGTGTATTTTCCGGCTGCCATTGATTGGGTTGACAAAACAACATTTTTATTAGCTGACGATACTGAGTTAAAGATAAATCGGAGAAAAGCAACTTGAATTCTTGGGGCTTTTTCAGGGGTATTATTTCTTTCACCTCCAGAGATAAACCCTTATTGGCAAATAGTAGTCTACCACCTGCCCTTGGTTTTAATTCTGTGTCAAAGGTTATTTCTGCGCCTATCTCACACATTTTTGTTACTATGCCTCTATAACTCCTTTCTTCATCTTGGAAGACGACAGGGAAGTTAACACTCAACCACTGGTATACGTCAGGCTTGGGTTTTTCTACTAATGCTGCTATAGCCCATGCTAAAACTACTAGGTTGTAAATGTTCCAAAAAATAATGAGATTGAAGTCAATAATGCCCATAAACAATCCTCGTCTTTTGGATACAGAAAAAAGGTTTATAAGGTTGAGGATAAAAAAGAAAATCAATGGCGATGCTAACCCCCAATTGAAATAATATCCATCCTGTTTGATGCCTTTGGGTGTTACTCTGAAAATGGCCCGAAAAGGCTCCATCAAAGTCTGGATTATTTCTATGGATATAGGCGTGGCTGTTACCAGATTGTATACCTCTGACATCAACACGGAACGACTGCGAAAATTTAGCCAAGAAAATATGGAAATTTGGACAAAGTATAAAGGAAACAAAAAGTTAATTAACTCCTCTAGGGTAGCCCTAAGAGGCACAACTTGGAAAAGGGTATAAGCCAAGGGAAGCAACAATAAAACCAGTCTAATTGGACTTAAAAACCACTGGAATATACCCTCTAAATGAGCACATCTTTGCCACCACTTTAACCCCTTTACCTTCAGAGGATTTTCGGGGATAAATAATGTCTGAATAGTGCCTCTTGCCCATCTTCTTCTCTGTCTAACATGTCCAAAACAGTTTTCAGCAGATAACCCCGCACTCAAACTTTTTTCCAGATAGATTACTTTATAACCCTCGGCGGCAAGACGAATGCCCGTATGATAATCTTCACTCAGTGTGCCACAAACAAAACCCCCAATTTCCTCCAGGTGTTTTCTTCTTACAACAAAAGAGCTACCATAACAAATAGCAGTATTGATACTGTCACGAATCCTCTGGTAGTAGCGGGAGAAAATATCGACTTCTGTGGGAAGAATTTTGTCTATCCCTAAATTTCTGCAAATGGGGTCAGGAGAGTAAAAACTCTGATATGTTTGTAATAGTGCCAGGCGACTGTCTTGAAAAAAACCCACTGTTTCTCTCAAGAAATCCGTGGTTGGCACAAAGTCTGCATCGAAAACGGCAATTAACTCGCCACTGGTTTGTTGCAAGGCGTTATTCAGATTACCTGCCTTAGCATGGAGACGATTTTTTCTGGTAATGTAACCACAATTTAATTCCTCACATAAACGCCTAACAAAGTCTCTGTTGCCATCATCTAACAAGTATACCCTTTTGGGCTCATATTCTATTGCCTGACAAGCTACAATTGTCCTTTTTATTACCTCCACTGGTTCATTATAACTGGGAATGAAAATATCTACAGTGGGGTTGTATACTCCCTCCTTAACAGCTACAGACATCTTTTCTGCCTGGGGGATTCTAGTCTTTATATTTAGAGTTAAAATGAACTGCCAAAGAGGAGAAATGATTAAGGCTATTTCTATCAAAATCAACAAGCAACTGAAGATGGAGTTTATTGTCGTATCTAGGTTGAGAGAAAAGGCAACACGCCACCAAAGATAGCGAATCAAGAAAAAACAGAATACTGAGACAATTATCAGCCTGGATAAGCGATTTTGCTGTGGAGATATACCCATAACAGTGTAAACAATGAATAAGCCGATAAGCCAGGGCAAAGAAAAGGGATAATATCCTGCCAACTCTAAAGTATTTAACCAACTGACTAGGTGTTTAAACAGAGGAATCAGGTGATGATAAAGCCGGGATAATAACAGGAAAAAAGAGGCAAAAAGAAAACCAGTTATGGCAATTTTTTTGTAAGGAAACGTTGACTGACTGACACGCATTGCCGTATATCAATCAACAGACAACATCACCTTTCCTATGGTAGCCACCACAGAAAATTTCAGCAGTCATCGTCTCCTACTTTGAAAAAACGGCAGCTATCTATAAGTCTTGTAATGAATAATTTGCCGGTGACTTTCCAGTAAGTGTTTATGGCAAGTCTGATAGGAAATATGCCAGCAAATGTTATCGGCGATTATGACAAGGAAAAAAACAATCTATATCTCTGGTGAAGAATGTAAGCTAGAAAGAAGACAGAAGAAGATGATGGCAACTGCTATGCCACCGGTGTAAATATTAGGCATTACAGTGGTAACTATGACAATTCTAACAAGAGAGAAGAAAAATGGAGTCACCTCCCAACAAGACAGTCACAGTCAACCTGGCTGGCTTAACCGTGAAGGGGAAATTTGGGGAAAACAAGACAGTCTATATTCTAAGCTGCCATTAGCCATGGTAGTAATACATAAGAAAACAAAAAAATACAACCCAAACAGCTAGTGGTAACTATAGGGGAAAATTCAAAAGAGAGGATTTACTATCTTCCCCGCTGAATTTCATAAGTAAATCTAGCAAGAGAAAAAAAGACAGTCACAATGCTACTACTGATAAGTCTGACAGGAAAGAAGAATGTGGTTACTAATTCCATCACCTCCCATCCAGATGTTGCAAGTGGCATCCTAAGGCAGGAAAAAGGCAGTTACTGTCTCCCTGATGTCACCTACAAGTCTGACATATAAAAACAAATGGGAATAAGATTAGTTTTTCTTATAGACTGCGAGGTTAATTCACTCATGGTTAACGCCTCTAAGGGATTGCAATTCCCCATACAAGTCTCTAAAGGAGGTTTTTTTGCCTTTTTGGTTTCTTAAAAGATATTGGAATTCGATAAACCAGTCTAGAGTCTTTTGGGAAATATAACCCTCTTCCACCAAAATTTCTCCTATCCTTTTTCCGGGAAATTTTTGCTGTTTCTCTAGAGAAAAATCTATCTGAGACGGGGAGACTAAGTGTGCCCTTTGCAGGTATTCACCAATTAGCAAAATATCACATGTACCCACAATCTTTGGCAACTCTTCCGCAAAAAATTGGACAGTATCAGGGGAAACTAAACCCAAATCGGTGGCAATTTCTCCGAAACGAGTGCCATAGTTTTTCTCTCTTTGTATTTGCAAAACTAACTCTAATTCTTGCTCAGTTATCAACCCAACTCGATACAATAACAAACCTATAGGCAAAGACTGAATTTCCCTCAGGGGATTATAACGGTAGAGGTTAAAACGATGGCGAATAACGTGAAAGAAAAAGGGTAAACTCTCTACTAAATAGCGTTTCCATAGCCTGCCAGGCTCAGACAGTAATCGATGTAACCATTCTAACCCAATATCACTCATCCAACGAGGAGCCCTTTGTTTATAACCAGCCTCAAAGTCAATAGCCGCACCCAGGGGCAAAAATAGTCTAACATTAGGCAGTTGGGGGCGATGTTTTACAATCCATTTTTCCTGTTTAGGCGCGCCCACTCCTATTACTAACACATTTGCCCTTGATTGGTTAATTTTTGTTACAATCTCTTGACACTCGGCCTCATTTTTCTCAAAGCCAAAACTGGGGGAAAGGGCACCTACCACCATTTCCCAGCCTACCTTACGATTGATATTGAGTCTAGCCTGCTGGGCGACTCCCTCCTTTCCCCCCAAGAGGAATATTCTGATATCCCTATTGTGACGATTGTAGCGGTAAAAGGCCGGCAAGAGGTCTGACCCGGAAATTTTCTCCTTGATGGGTTTGCCTAATAGTTTAAGGGTATACTGAAGTATCTTGCTGTCACAGATTACATAGTCAGCGATACGATAAGCCTTCAAAAATTCAGCATCAGTTTGTAATTTTACTATGTGATCCACATTGGGAGTCACCACAAATCCCCCTTTTTCCGTCAGTAGGGGCAACAATTCCGGTAAAGTTATATTGTTTATTGTGATATTTAAAAACTCAATCTTTTCCATCTAAAACCCCTGCTGCCGTTGTTTGCCATGCCGGCTAACCCTTACATTCTATCCCTTTGCCTTCTAGAGTTTATCAGTACTTTTGCTCAGGACAGGTTTAATTTTTTATAAACTCATCCGAGAGTATACTTATAAACTTGATTTTGACTCGCCGGTGGCCATGGGGGTTTTTGTCTAAAAAAATAAGATTCCATGAAGATTGTCCCCCTATGATAACTCCTGGCTGTTCTGGGATTATACTTAAATAATAGAACGGATATATGGGAAAAAAAAACATGAAAACGATGACCAAAGTACTGATAGCCGCCGCTACTGTGGGGGGAATGACAATAGTGGGTATGGAGACAGCCTCGGCTTTGAGTCTAATTACAGCAAGATACAGTGGTAATGACTGTTCCGGTGTATTTGGGAGATTTGCAGAATGTTATGTATCCCCCCCAAACAGCAGTGTGAAACTGTCTCCCATTATTGCCAAGTTTGACGTGGGTCAGAGTGGTCCTGCTATTAATACTAACATTTTTCCTACTGTTAGTGGCCAGGAGTGGTCATTTTCCCCCAACAATGGCAGGGGTTTCCCCACTAGTGCTTCCATTGGCAGTTGGACTTACAATCCAGGCCCAAAAGATCCTGCAATCAAATACTGGGTGGCTAAGGGGGGAAATGCCTTTAATCTGTTTTTCTATGTCAATCCCACCCACACACAACCAGGAGGCGTCTGTCATGGCAATGGCTTAACTTCTTTGGCTTGTTTCCAAAAGGCTGTAGCCACCAAAAGTGGCGTTTGGCAAACACCCCCCACTAAAAAAGGAAATCCTGCCGGTTTATCCCATATATCCTTCTACGGGGAAAGAGTATCCCAAGAGGAAGTGCCTGAGCCCTTGACCATTATGGGAAGTGTGTTAGCATTGGGATTGGGGTGGGGTATGAAACAGCAGCAACAAAAGAGGAAAACCAGCCAAGTGTAACCCCATTTTAAACCCCATATAATTGCGTGTTGTGATTGCCTGTTTAGTGGTATAGATGAAGTCGCCTGTAGCCGGTAGGGAAAAAGGGAAAACTAGTGATATTCGCCTGGTGGTAGACTCCCATCAGATACGGCAAGACATGATAGTCTTGAATAGGGAACAAGAGCACTACCTGCGGCGGGTAGTAAGATTAGAAAATGGGGCATCCTTTGTGGCAATAGACGGCAAAGGCGGGGGGTGGCGGGTTTGTTTAACGTCACAAGGGGCGCAAATTCTAGAATCTTTGTCAGAAAATAGGGAATTGCCTGTTAACGTCACTGTTGTGGTGGCTTTACCCAAAGGCAACGGTTTTGATGAGATTATTCGTTGTTGCACAGAATTAGGGGTTGCCAGTTTCTTGCCGGCACAGGCTGAGCGCACCTTACTACATCCAGGAGAGAATAAAATACAAAGATGGAGGAAAATAGCAAAAGAGGCAGTGGAACAGTCAGAAAGACTAATAGTGCCTAGTATAACCGAACCTAGACCTATAAGAGAAATTTTTGCAGAGTTTAGCACAAAAAATTTACCCAAATACATTGCAGTAGCCAGGGGGAATTCTCCCCATCTGCTTTCCGTTTGTCAAAAGGATTTTTCCTCTTCCAATCTTCCTTCAGAAATAGTCGTAGCTACGGGATGTGAAGGGGGTTGGACAAAGGAAGAAATAGAAATGGCAATGGGAGCTGGCTTTCAAATGGTATCATTGGGCAAGAGAATTTTAAGGGCAATTACCGCACCAATAACGGCGATGGCTATTATCTCTTCCCTATGGGAGAGTGGTAGGAATTAGACTGTAAGAAAGTGGGGGTTAGGGAAAACAAACAATCCGCCTCAGACAAAATACTGGGGAAGAAGATGGGGGGGAGGATTAAACATTTGTATACCACTCACTGTATACTACCTTGAAGCCAAGTGGGGAAAAAGTTGCTTACCGCATCATGGGAAACTAGTTTGAGTATAACCTTTTATTTGACACCATGAAGGGGTATGACAGTCAACTATTTTAGGGGAAGCTAGGGGGAAGGGGGGATGGGATATTAGCAAAAAGGGGGAAAGATAACATTTGCATTTTACCTTTTGGAGGAAAAGTCGACGGTAGGATATAACAGCTAAATTCCCAATGGCAGACAGTTATTAATGCCGTCTATTACAGCCAAGTCATGGGGGAGATTAAACCAAAGTCTATCACCCGCCATTGGGAGGGTTGCTACAGTCGGTGGGGGGATATAACAAGTTAGTGGCTAGTGTAAACTATGAGGGAAAGGTGATAGTTTTCTGTTGTTAGACAGAGGGATGGCAGGGGTAAATGATATAACCACTAGCTGTTAATGTGTGATGGAAGACTGCCGGTTATAGCCTTCTCTGAGATATGACAATCAACCCCGTGGGGAAAACTAAGGGGAGGATACACACAGTCATCTTTCAGAAAGAGGGGATATTGGTAGGAAAAGGGGAGACAACAGTTGCATTTCACCCCTTAGGGGAAAAGTCAGGGATAGGATATAAAAGACAATGGAAAGAGAGTTTGGGAAAACTGGTGGGGGTGACAGTTATCTGTCAGTATCTTTGTCTGTTGGTTTGTTATGACTTTTTGGTAGAAAAGAATAAAAGTTGTCTGTAAGTCGCCAGTGGCTTGTATTGTCTAATGGCTTTTTAAACATATTAATGTTGTCTTTCACTGCCAGGGGAATGATGCTGGGAGGGTGTATCAGTCAATCGCCAATTATGAGGTGTAAATGGCAGGGTGTAATTCAGGGTGGTGGAGAATATCCCAGAGTATCAAGAGTATCACCAGTAATAGGGGAATGAGGCAAGGGTACAAGTATAAATATTTGTCTGTTATCTGTTGCCGGTTAATGGGGTGTGACTTATATCTTATAACTGTTACTGAAACGGGGACAAAACTACTGTCTGACACCGGGAAAATGGTGTACAATACCGACAGTTGACCTGCAGGCAGCAATATGCAGGCAACAGTTATCTGTCAGTGTCTTTGCCTGTTGGTTTCTTATGACTTCCCCGTAGGAGGGTAAAACAGTTGTCTCTATGATGATAGACTGGAGAATGAGAATGATAAACCATATGACTTCAAAAAAGACTAGTGGGAGAATATAACAGTCAACTGCCAAGTGGGGAGACTGGCAGGTAAATATAACAGTCGACTAGGCAAGACACAACATTTGTGTGTTACTTGGGGATAAAAGACTATTAGGTGAGATTTAACAAGTGTCTTGAAGATGGTATGTTGCCGTTTAAGGGTAGACGGTAAGAGGAGGGAATAAAAGTTATCTGTTGATGTATGATTGGGCATTGTCGAAAAGTCCAACCCCATCTTTTTGTGTTATAAAAGACTAGGAGATTAGGAGAAAGACAAATATGGCAGTTGTATTTTGTCGTATTTGATTTTCCAAAAGGAGACTGGAGTGGGTGGGTGATAGTTTTCTGTTACTGGTTAATGGCTTCCCGCCAGGAGGGTATAAACAGTTGTCTGTTGCCGGGTGGTGGGAGACTACTAGGCAGTGACAGTTTTGATGCAACAGTTTCCCGCTATCATCTACCGTGTGATGGCAAACTAGGAAGATGGAGTGATACTCAGTTGGTGGATTATTTGTCTTACTAGCAGTCTCCTCAGTTGGGGGGTTTCTGCTAAAACGGGTAGTAGTCTAATTGGCATTTGAGAAGTTTTGGCCAACTGCGCCACCTGTTGGATAATAGATTCTACAACCTTACCTCGAAATAGAAAATAGGGGAGAATAACGATGGGTTTATCCCCCCTAAAGATTGACAACTCAGAGAGATTACCTCTCCAAAGAATTAGCCTGGCTTCCAACTTACTAGCAAGGGTTTCTAACTCTTGATTGCCTCCCTCTAAACTGGTACCATGGGCAAGTAGGACCCTCTCACAGTCCCCTTTTGTGTTGTACAATTGTTCCAGAAGATTGACTATTTCCGGGTTTTGCCCCAGTGAAGGCATTATTTCCAACATGATGGGGGAGTTTTTGGCTGCCACGGCAACCTCCGTGGGAATATCTTTTACAACATGATAGCCAGACAACAAAAATAGTGGTATAATGTAAAGTCTGTCATACCCGTTGGCGGCTAGGTTAGCGGCTAGTTGTCTAATCCTTTCAGAAAGGGGAGATTCTGTCAACTCCAGACAGGTGGCAAAAAGGGGAAAAGTAAAACCCAAACTACGCAAATCCCCCCACACCCTGCCACAAAAATCCTTCAGTTGCAACCTATAATTGCTACTGTGGCTACCATGACAAACCAATAGAAAAGCAGCGTGACTCATTCAGTCTTTCAAAATACCCCATCCTCTCTATAATTCTATAATACAAAAACTCGACCCAGTTAAGTAAAAGTCAAGTAAGTCCGAATTGCCGTAGGTTAGCCCATGAATTGGTTTCTAGAAATACCCCCTACTGTTCTAACTCTGCTGGTATTGATTGTAGCGCTGATAGCCTTTATTTGTGAGTGGTTACCCGTAGATTTGACAGCATTGGCTGTCACTATAGTCTTAATGATATTGGGTTTAGTGAAGCCGGAAGAGGGTATATCTGGTTTCGGCAACTCCGCCACTATTACTATAATGGCAATGTTGATTCTCAGTGCCGGCATCACTAAAACCGGTGTAATAGAAAGTGTAAGGGACTTCCTCGTCAGATGGGGAGGGAAAAATCCTAGTCGACAGATTTTTGTCTTGGGTTTGACAGTGGGCTCTATAAGTGCTTTCGTGAATAATAACCCGGTAGTGGCCCTTTTCCTGCCTATTGTGGAACAATGGAGCAAACAGGCTAAGATATCTGTCTCCAAATTACTGATACCCCTGTCCTATTGTACCATTCTCGGGGGATTGATGACCCTGGTGGGTACATCTACTAATATCCTGGCAAGTGGCATGGCGGCTAAACTGGGATACAAAGAATTCTCCCTGTTTCAATTCACCAAACTGGGTATTCCCGTCTTTCTCATAGGCTTGGTATACCTGTCTTTAGCCGCGCCAAAGTTGTTACCCCCCAGAAAACCCCCTGGTGGTGACTCCCTCGCCGAAGACTATCAGTTAAAGGAATACGTCAGTGAGATAATTATAACCCCTAAATCCAGTCTGGTAGGACAAACCCTCAGAAGCAGTGGCATCCAGAGGAAATTTGATTTGGATGTGTTGGAAATTATCCGTGATGATATTCATTTTCCCCCACCCCTTGCCGACAAAGTTTTAAACGCTGGTGATATTCTCCTAGTCAGAGGCAGCCGTGATAGTCTTTTGAAAATCAAAGATGAAAAAGGAGTTGAAATATTAGCAGACTTCAAGTTTAACATCTTGGAAGAGAGAAACCAAAAAGAAGAAAAAATAGCCGAGGTGTTAATCCTCTCCAATTCCCGTCTTGTCGGCGCCACCCTGAAGGATATTAGATTTAGACAAAGGTATAATGCCACCGTTTTGGCTATCAGAAGGGGGGAGGAAATCATTAGGGAAAGATTGGGCAGAGTACCTTTGAAATTTGGTGACTTACTTTTGGTGCAAGGGCCAAAGGAGAGTTTTATAGGGTTACAAACCACAAGGGAATTATTGGTTTTGGAGGAAAAAGACATAGAAAACCTAAGACGGGAAAAAGCAGGCATAGCTTTAGCCATTGTTGCCGGGGTGATTCTCCTTTCCGCCTTTGACGTGTTGCCTATTCTGGTTACTAGCTTGGCAGGTGTAATTTTGATGGTGATAACTGGTTGTCTTAAACCAGGGGAAATCTATGGTGCGGTGAGATGGGATGTAATATTCCTCCTAGCTGGCTTAATACCCCTTGGTGTTGCCATGGATAATTCTGGCACCAACCAGTGGATAGCAGATAATATTACACGTATTGCCAGCAATCTCTCTGGTTATTGGCTTTTAGTAGTATTGTACCTAGTCACTGCAATTCTCACGGAAATTCTTTCCAACCAGGCTACCGTGGTGATAATGCTGCCTATTGCCGTCAAAATAGCAGAAATTTTTGCCCTTAACCCCTACTCCTTCATGTATGTAGTCACCTTTGCCGCTTCCAACAGTTTTATGACACCTATCGGCTATCAAACTAATACAATGGTATATGCCCCTGGTGGCTATAAATTCCTCGACTACACTCGTATTGGCTTCCCCCTCACTGTCATGTTTACTTTCATAGTACCATGGCTGGTGGTAAAAATGTATGGGTTGTAGTATTTTCTTCCCCTTGGTGACTGGTGAGGATTAATGTGAGATAATTAACTATTGTTAACTTGCGTCAAGAAGTATTAATTCGTGGATAAAAATCGCACTCTTTCCGATACCAAAAGAAGTTTTTACCAATATCACCGTCGCCCAATTAATTCTGTCTATCGTCGTGTGGTAGAAGAATTAATTGTGGAAATGCATTTGCTGTCTGTCAATGTTGACTTTCGACCTGAGCCGATTTATTATCTAGGTGTCTGTGAGAGTTTCCGCCGTTTTATGGAGGGTTATACCCCCGAAAAAGATAAGAATTCTATTTTTCGCGCCTTATGTCTTTCCGTAGAAGGCAACCCCGACGAATATCAACAACTCTCACAGGCGTTACTTAATTATGCCAAGGATAACCCTCCCTCTAAAGTCATCGACTGGCTGTTAAATCCCACCCCTTTTGACGGCTTGGCGTCTGTGGCTGCTTCTTGGCGTCAAGCCTTAGACAATCCCCGTTTCAAATATAGTCGTCTCTTTGCCATTGGTTTATACACTCTCATGACTGCCAGTGACGAGGAATTGGCTAAAAATCAAGACAAGTTTGTGGAAACCATCCAACCCCTTGCCGACAAACTCAATTTACCCGTAGAAAAACTCAAAAAGGATTTAGATTTGTACCGCAGTAACTTGGAGAAAATGAAGCAAATGCTCAGTGTAATGTCGGATATTTTAGAAGCTGCCAGGAAAAAAAGACAAGAAGAGTCTTCTGCCAAAAACGGTGCTAATCACCAATAAATGCTATAATCTATCCCACCACTTTAAATTCCCAAATACCCCACCAACAAAGGGAAAAACATTATGTTAGACCTAAAAAAAATTAGGGAAAATCCAGATGGAGTTTTGGAAAAGTTACGAAAGAGAGGACAAGAATACAGCTTAGAAGCCATATTAGAGTTAGATAAAAAGCAGAGAGAAATAGAGAAGAAAAGAATAGAATTACAGGCTAGGGGCAATGAAATAGGAAAGATAATTGGACAAAAAATTAGGGGGGGAGCTAACCCCCAGAGTGAGGAAATTCTAAAACTAAAACAGGAGGGGAATGATATAAAGGCCGTTTTGGCGGAATTGGAGCCTCAGGAAAGAGAATTAAAGGCTCAAATAGAGGCCCTATTGTTAGAATTACCCAATTTGCCCTGTGATACTACCCCGGTGGGCAAAGATGAAAAAGACAATGTGGAAGTAAGACGTTGGGGAGACGAATATATACCCGACAACCCCAATCTGTTATCCCACGAGGAAATAGGGGAAAAACTGGGCATTATTGACGTCCAGAGGGCAGTGAAAATCGCTCAGAGTCGTTTTGTTGCCCTGATAGGCCCTGGGGCTGCCCTAGAAAGGGCTCTTATCAACTTTATGTTAGACCAACAGATCCAAGCTGGCTACAAGGAAATCCTACCTCCCTACTTAGTAAATTCTGCCACCCTACAGGGAACAGGACAACTGCCAAAGTTTGCCGATGAGAGTTTTAAGTGTGACAAAGATGATTTATGGCTAATCCCGACTGCGGAAGTCCCCGTTACCAACTTCTATCGGGAGGAAATCCTAGAGGCGGACATGTTACCCATATACCACTGTGCCTTTACCCCCTGTTTCCGTAGGGAAGCCGGCAGTTATGGGCGAGACATTAAGGGTTTAATCCGTCTCCATCAATTCCATAAGGTGGAATTAGTCAAAATAGTCCACCCCGACACCAGCCACCTGGAACATGAGAAAATGGTACAGGATGCTGAACGCATACTGCAATTACTACGGCTGCCTTATAGGGTGGTAGAATTGTGCACAGGAGATTTAGGCTTTAGTGCCGCCAAGTGCTATGACATAGAAGTGTGGTTACCCTCCGCCAACACCTACCGGGAAATCTCCAGTTGTTCCAACTGTCTCGACTTCCAAGCTAGACGCGCCAATATCCGTTTCCGGGAAAAAGGCAAAAAGGGTACTTCTTTCGTCCATACCCTCAATGGCTCAGGTTTAGCAGTGGGGCGCACTATGGCAGCCATTTTGGAAATCTATCAACTCCCCAATGGCAATGTTCGTATACCAGAAGTGCTACAGCAGTACCTAAAAAGAGAGGTATTAGTGGAGGGCTAGTGGGGGTATGAAACTGATAGTAGCCACTGGCAATCCGGGGAAACTGAAGGAAATGCGGGCCTATTTGCAGGGATTGCCGGTAGAATTGGCGAGTAAACCCCCGGAATTGGAAATAGCAGAAACCGGCAGCACCTTTGCAGAAAATGCCCGGCTAAAGGCCTCCCAGACTGCTATGGCCCTCCGCCAATGGGCTATTGCCGACGACTCTGGGCTTTCCGTTACCTCCTTGGGAGGCAAACCCGGTGTCTATTCTGCCCGTTATGGTAATACTGATGCTGAGCGTATTGCCAGACTCTTGCAAGAATTACGAGGGAGTGATGACCGTAGTGCGAGATTCATCTGTGCCATTGCCTTAGCCAACCCCCAGGGGGAGATAGTTATTGAGACGGAGGGGGTGTGTGAAGGGGTGATTTCAGAGACACCCATGGGAGAAGGGGGTTTTGGGTATGATCCCATATTCTACATCCCCGCCGCCGGAAAAACTTTTGCCCAGATGTCTGTGGAGGAGAAGGGCAATTACAGTCACCGGGGTAAAGCCTTTGCCCAATTTCGCCCACTTTTGCAGTCTCTTCTAGAAAAGGCATGAATATGAAGGAAGTTATTGGCGTGGATTTGGGGGGTACCAACATCAAAATGGGGCGTTTTACCCCCACAGGCGACTGTCTGGAATCCCTTACCATCCCCACCCCCCAACCCTCTACCCCCGCCGCCGTGGTGGAAGCTATTTCCCATGGCGTTAACCGCCTCAACCGTCATAAACAGGCCCTTGCCTTGGGGGTTGGTACACCTGGTCCTGCTGATGCTACAGGTCGAATTGCATTAGTAGCCATTAATCTCACAGACTGGCACAATGTACCCCTGGCGGAATTGTTGGAGGCGAAAACCGGGTTAGCCACTGTCATAGCCAATGATGCCAATTGTGCCGGATTAGCAGAAGCCTGGTTAGGCGCTGGCAAAGGCCATAGTAATCTTGTACTTCTTACCCTGGGCACAGGGGTAGGTGGGGCCATCATCCTCAATGGCAAACTATTTACAGGACATTTGGGGGCCGCCGGCGAACTAGGCCTAATTACCCTCAACCCCGATGGCCCTCCCTGTAACAGCGGCAACCAGGGCTCTCTGGAACAGTATGTCTCCGCTACTGCAATAATACGAGAAACGGGAAAGACGCCCGCCTCCTTGGCCTTGTTAGCGGAAAAAAACGACCCGGAAGCCTTGACTTTTTGGCAGAACTATGGTAGGAGACTGGGGGCGGGGTTAGCCAGTATTATCTATGTGTTAACCCCGGAGGTAGTGATCATCGGGGGGGGCATCTGTAAAAGTGCCAAATACTTTCTGCCTGCCACCATTGCGGAGGTAGAGAAAAGGGTGTTGCCTAGTTCCCGTGTTGGCCTAAAAATAACTGTAGCCCAACTGGGGGAAAAGGCGGGGATGGTGGGTGCGGCTTTTTTGGCATGGCAAACCTTCTTCCCTTCACAGTAGTGGTTATGAGAAATCCCTTTCTTTGTTTGGAATACGAGCCGGCCATGGAGAATATGGGGGATGATTATTATACTGAGGTGTTTGCTGCCGAATTCCCCCAACATATTCTCCGCTTTGCCAACTACGACTTGCTGCCTCTGTTGGGCATTGACAGGGATGCTGTTAAACCCGAACACTGGATTGAAGCCTTTGGGAAGTTTAGGGGAGTACGTCCTTTTTTAGCTCTTAAATACCACGGTTATCAGTTTGGTGTCTATAATCCCCAGTTGGGGGATGGTAGGGGTTTTTTGTATGGGCAGGTGAGGGGCACTGATGGAGTATTATATGATCTTGGCACAAAGGGCTCTGGTAGGACTCCTTTTTCTCGCCAGGGGGATGGCAGACTCACCCTTAAGGGGGGGGTTAGGGAGGTGATTGCTGCCGAGGCTTTACATCGTCTTGGGGTTAACACCTCTCGCTGTCTCTGTCTTATTGAAACCGGGGAATCCCTCTGGCGCGCCGACGAGCCGTCACCTACCCGTAGTTCTGTGATGGTACGGCTTAGTAAATCCCATATCCGTTTTGGCACTTTTGAGCGTCTCTACTACTACCAACGTCCGGATTTGGTCAAAAAACTGTTAGATCATGTCATATACTATTATTATCCCCATCTAATGGACTCGGATAATCCCTATCGTCAATTTTACAGGGAGTTGGTGCAAAGAATTGCCCTTCTTGTGGCTCAGTGGATGGCTGCCGGTTTCTGCCATGGGGTTTTGAATACCGATAATATGTCCATTACTGGGGAAGGTTTTGACTATGGCCCCTATGCTTTTATATCTACCTATGAGCCCTCCTTTACTGCCGCTTATTTTGACTACACTGGTAGATACAGTTACGGTAATCAGCCTTTTATTTGTCGCCTGAATTTGGAATTGTTACAAAAGCCTCTTAGTCTAGTTATTCCCAAACAGGACTTAGAAGAAGAATTGGTTTATTTTGATGATTATTACCGTCAGTACTACCTGGATTTAATGTTATCAAAACTTGGTTTTAAATTCCTGGATGACAAACAGCTAGGAGAAGAGTTGGTCAGGCAGACAATTATTCTCTTAAAAGACAGCCAATACCCTTACCATCAGTTTTTTGCTGATTTAGCCCAGGACTTTAACTATAGCTGGCACAACGATGAAAATTTAATCCTCGAAAATAGGGATATAAACGCTGCTAACATGAGCAATTGGCGTAGATTATACCACCGTTGTCTGGAACAGTTTGTCAGAGATGAATTGGACAAAATAGAAAAAACTCTCCATCAATACAACCCCCAAATTGTCCCCATACCAGACATAATTGAATCAGTATGGGAGCCTATATCTGTTAATGATAATTGGCAACCCCTTTATGACCTGTTAGAAGCTATAAAAAAGAAATAAAATCCATAGGGTAAAAACAATTGCATTTACTAATGGCAACCACAGTTGACCCAGTAGTAGCCACCCTGGTAGTAATAATGGGCGCTATACCCGGTGCAGTTGTCCGTTATTACATCACCCGTTTCTCAGCGGAATGGTGGGGGGCTCATTTCCCCTTTGGCACTTTTATAATTAACCTATCTGGCACCCTTTTGATGGGAATTGTAACGGGCCTGTCCATCAAAGACGATACCATAAAACTGCTATTGGCCAATGGTTTTCTGGCATCCTACACAACCTTCTCCACCTTTATCCTGGATACTGTTACCCTGTGGCAGATGGGTGGGAAAAAAAGGGCTTTGCTGTACTATCTGGGAACTGTCCTATTGGGTACGATTCTTCTGAAAGTTGGTATTTTCCTGCCGCGGTTGATATATGGATAAAAACAAACAGCGTACAGTTATGGCTGTGAGTCTGGGTGCTATTGGTGGGGCACTTAGTCGCTATTATCTGGAAACATGGCTTTATCATAAGGGAATTGGTTTGCCTCTTGCCCACATGCTCATCAACTCCTCTGGCTGTTTGCTGATGGGGTTGTTTGTAACGTTGGCTATAAAAAAAAATGTACCCCCTGAAATACGCTTGTTGGTATCAGTAGGTGGCCTTGGCTCTTTTACCACCTTCTCCTCCTACCAGCTAGATGCCTCCACCATTTGGGACAATGGGAATCCTAGGGAAAGCCTAGTCTACTGGATTAGCAGTCCCCTTCTAGGTATAGTCTGTCTTCAGGTGGGCAATTTAATAGCCCATAGGTGGCCACAAAAAAAAAGGGGGTAGTGTATAATGGCCCCCCAGTGGGTTATTCTGTAGTGGACTGACCCTCGTAGTTGATAGCAAAGCCGCCAGTTAACGCGTCTGCCTCTTTGACAAAGCCACTGTAAGCTTCCATACCATGTTCGCCAATATCCAACCCTTTGATTTCCTCTTCTGCAGAGACTCTAATACCAATAGTGGCCTGCAAAGCATACCACGCTATGAAACTGAAAATCACCGTAAAGGCCCCAATAGCCACAATGCCAACAATCTGACTGGTTAATAGCTTAATACCTCCCCCAGTAAACAATCCCCCTTCCGTGGCAAATAGTCCTACAGCCAGGGTGCCCCAAACTCCATTGACCAAGTGAACAGAAATGGCGCCCACTGGGTCATCTATTTTTAACACCTGATCAAAAAATACTACAGAATATACTACTATGATACCGGCAACAACGCCTATAATTACAGCACTAAAGTAACCGACCACGTTACAGCCGGCAGTAATAGCCACTAGGCCTGCTAAGATACCGTTGATAATCATAGAAAGGTCAGGTTTGCCGTCTTTGAACCAGGAGGTGACAGTGGCAGCAACACCTCCGGCGGCGGCGGCCAAGTTGGTGGTAACGGCAATGTAGGGCACATTGGCAGTGGCTGCTAATTCTGAGCCGGGGTTGAAACCAAACCAGCCTATCCACAAAATCAGGCAGCCCAGAGTAGCAATACTCAAATTATGGCCGGGAATGGCGTTAACCTTCCCATCAGGAGAGTATTTCCCTTGACGGGGGCCTAACATTGCCGCACCCACTAACCCTGCCCAGCCCCC
>DVEF01000066.1 GCA_015295805.1 Geminocystis sp. M7585_C2015_104
GTATGGGGGCCGGTGAGAGCTTGATTTTTTCTTATTTCTGTTAGGATAGCAGTTTTTAAATCGGGGTAGGGGGGAAGAGAGGGGATTTTCCCGGGGTGGCTGGGAGGCGTGGGTACATGTAGGGATGTGCCTATAGTTGGGGCTGGCCTACTTTCCACACTTGCTTGCTTTTCCTGTTGGGCATTTTGGAAGGAGTTGGTATTATTATCCCTTCCATTGCCAGGGGTGGAGGTATCGCCGCTGATGCCCAACCAAAGGAAAATACTGGCCAATAGGGAGAGGAGAATGCCAAAAACTGTCCAGGGAGAAAAATGAGGTGGTTCAAAACTCTCTTCTGGCAGAATCCTTCGGGCAATAGGGATTGACTGTGGCTCGTTTTCCCCCATAGAGGGATAAGAGGAGGTCACCTTATTGCTATCCTTTTCCTCTTGTTTTTCCGCCAAATCCCCTTGCTGCAGTTTCACGGTAGCAATTTCGTCATCCCTTTTCACAGCCATTTCCTTTTTCTCCGCCATTAAGGATTGTTGACAGTGGCTCAGTTCCCCTTCTTCTTCAAGGTCTAGGTTTTGTATAATCTTTTCTACCGGGGTGTGTACTGTTATGCCTGTGTAGTCTTTCATATTCAGATTAGTTTATGGGTTTACAAGACATAAACCACCTACTGAAAAAAATATTGTCACAGCCCCAGTGGCAGAAACAGAAACGAAATTACGAGGTCAAGAAGGCCTGGCAAGAAACGGTTAATCACAGGATAGCACAACACACCAAAGTTTTGACTGTTAGGAATGACGTGTTACTCGTAGCTACAACAAGTGCTCCCTGGGCACAACAATTAACACTACAAAGACAGTCTTTGTTAACCAACATCAACCGTTTTTTAGAAACCCCCATCAAGGATATCCGATTTACTATCTTACTATGGCACAACTTCACTGGCACTGATACTACTGTAGAGTCAGAAGAGACACAAAACCACCCCAGTCTCGTCAACCCCACTGAAAAGCCAACCCCTGACCCCCGTGGTCCTTTTCAACAGTGGCTAGAGACTATAAGGAAAAGAAGGGCCGAAAATACCATTTGTCCCGTCTGTAGTTGCTACTGTCCCCCTGGTGAGCTACAACGTTGGGGGATGTGTGCTTTCTGTTTTCGCCAACAAACACAAAAAAGGCCACCCCGTAGGAAACACACGGGAGAGGAAAACCCCCCCGGTGTCCGCCAATGCACCACTGAGAATTTTGAGATTTAAGTTTTGAGATTAGATTAGGGATTTTGAGACACGGCCTCTCTTTTCCAACCATGGGCCGGCCTGATAGTAATCCTGGTGTTGCCCAATGCCATCCTGCTTCCCAGATAATCATTAAAGGTGCCATTGGCCGTCAGCTGACCCACATTGCTATTGGAGAAGCCCCAGTTTTTCACCCAAATTGCCCCCTGGAAGTTGGGATTTGTATTACCACCACCATTTATACCAGCCCTTGCCTCAGGCGCGTGGATGAAAACATTGCCTCTTATACTGGCCCCACCACTGGTTTTAATTTCTGTCGTGTTACAATTCCCAGTAGCACCAGGAGGACACCCATACCTCGAGTTGGTATTGCCGTATATCTCTAACCTGGCACCGTTTTGTGCAATAATGTCGAAGTTTCCGCCAATGTCCAGGTTGCCCTGGAGATAGAATACTACCTTCCTGCCGGCACTAATTGTCAAATTTCCGTTGCCATTGAATGTCAAACTGGGCACCAGGTAGTGGTAGTAGCCATTAGAATCCGGCTGATCACCGCTTCTGGGGAAGGTGGTGCCGGCAGCGACTGAAGAGAGGCTATAATAACTGCCGCTTGGAGGCAGGGGGGGTGTAGGGGGCATGCACTGTGTGGTGGTTTCTATGCCTCCAGAGATTGTCCCATTTCTTCCCACCCCGAGAGTTATACTCGTAACCGAAGTACTACTGTTTGGTACTGTAACTCTTACCTTGCCCATCAGGTCGTTGTTGCCAATGTCATTGCCTTCATGACTACCAAGCCAAACAACGGGCACTGCATCGCTACTAGAGGAGGTGGTGGTAGTTTGGTTAACATTGAATCTCACAGCTATACGGGCTATGGCATTATTATTGTTGAGTCTCCCCTGGACTGTCAAATTCCCATTCCCGTCGTACCCTATGATTCTGTAGCTACTATTGTCGCCCAGTTGCACCCAATCAGTGGGATCAGTGGAAGTGCCCTGGGTAATGATGCCTGCTATTTGTGTCAATCGGTTTTTGATGTCCTGACTGGATGATGAGCTGCCACTGCTTGTCGAACAGGTTGACGAACTGCCACTGCTATTAATTCCCGTCAATTCTGTTAACCTTTGGGAGGCGTCTGTGGCACTAGCCACCTCTCTCCATCTTGACAGTTCTAGTATAGCTAAACGGGGTTCTTGTAGTAGCAAATTCTGAACCCGCGCCACACCCGCTTCTGCGGCGGCCAGGGCTTGGTTGGTTTGTTGTTGGGCAACGGCATTAGTGCGACTTTGACTGGCCCTGGCTATGGCCAAGAAGGCGCCGCCGATGATTATTGTGCCTAAAGCTAGGGCTAGTACTGAGGAGAATCCTCTCTCCCGGCTCACAGGCAAGTAGCCCTTGATGAAAAGGCTAATGGGACTATTGTTATTTTGTTTCATAATGGCCATCCCCTTATTCTTCCCCCTCTCACTACAATTGTTTTCTATCTAGCCGCTTTTGTTATCAGTATTTCCACTTATCTTCTCCATGAAGATTTGGTTAAGAGACACCCAGTTTCCCGGCAGATTTGGACTTGAAGGGGTAACTCAAAAAGTAAGTTGTGCCGGCTACTAGGATAATGGTGGCGCCGGGGGTGAGGTTGAAGAGGAAGGATAAAATTAGGCCTAGGAGGATAAACACCATACCAAAGAGGCTACCTAGGATCATCATGGGTATAATGCCTCGCACGTATTGGTTGGCTATGGCTGGGGGTATGGTAAGCAGGGCAATTACCATGATTAGTCCCACTACCTGCATCACCATTACAATAGTGAGGGAAATGGCGCCTATTAGCAAAAGGTAGAGGCTGTCAACAGGAAGATTGCGGGTGGTGGCAAAAACAGGATCAAAGGAGATGGCTAACAATTCCTTGTATAACAGACACACCATCAACAAGATGGCTAAGTCTAGACCTAACATCAACCATAGGTCCCGTTTTGGTACTGCAAGAATACTACCAAATAAATAGTTCATCAGATTGGCCTTGTAACCCCTTGTCAAGTCGATGAGGATAATGCCAATACTCATCCCCATAGCCCAGAGGGTGCCAATGATGGTATCCTTTCTCTCATTGGTCTTTCTCTCTACTACTGCCATAGCAATACCTGAGAGGAGAGAGAAAAAAATGGCGCCTAACAGGGGGTTGAATTGGAAAAAAACAGCTAAACCAATACCACCGTAAGCTGCATGGGCAATTCCACCACTGATAAACACAATCCGATTTACCACCACAAAAGTGCCAATAACACCACAGGCAATGCCGACTAGTATGCCGGCTATTATTGCATTTCGCATGAATTCTAGTTGTAGCGCCTCCCAGAGGGATTCTAGCATAGGTGTTCATGTTGGTTGTAGAAGCCTATAATTATAAACCCTTACATGGGATTGGTGGGGGTTATTGGTGTGGAGGGAATACCCGATGGGGGATACCGTGAGCAATCAGGTCTATGGGACAATTATAGGTGGCTTCTATCATTTCTGGAGTGATGAGTTTGTCTCCATGATAGTAGAGACGACGGTTAACACAGGCAATGGTTTTTACATGACGGGATATGGCGCCTAGGTCATGGGAGACTAGTAAAATGGTGATGTGTTGGTTTAATTGTTGTAGTAGCTCATAGATGTTATTCTGAACCTTAGAGTCTACATTGGCCGTGGGCTCGTCCAATAACAGGATACGTGGTTTTGTGGCTAATGCCCTGGCAATATATACTCTTTGTTTTTCGCCACCGGATAATTCTCCTATACAGTGGTGACGTAGGTGCCACATTTCTACTTTTTCCAAACACTCTTGGACTATTTGTTCGTCTTTTTGATTGTAGGGCTTAAATATACGGTTTCTGCTAAGTCTCCCCATTTTCACCACGTCTTTTACAGATATGGGGAAGGCCCTATCAAATTCTAGGGCCTGGGGCACATATCCTATAAATTTTCTCCCCTTTTCCGCCGGGTATCCCATTATGGAAACTTCTCCCTTTTGGGGTTTTACCAATCCCAATATTACCTTGAGTAGGGTAGTTTTTCCCCCTCCATTGGGCCCAATTATGCCTATGAAATCTCCCTCCTTCACCTGCAAATTTATGTCTTCTAATACCCAGCATTTGCCATAACTAAAGTGTAGATTCTTAATCTCAATTACTTGGTCTTCCATCTTTTTGGCTTACCGCATAGACTGGGCTAATTTTTCGGCAGTAATGAGTAAGTTTTCCGCCCAATTTTCTGCTAGGTCGTCTATTATTACCACTTGCCCTCCTATTTCCCTGGCAAAAATTTCCAAAGTTTTACTGTTAAATTGAGGGGGGGCAAATACATGTCTGATACCTTCTTGTTTTGCTTGGTTGATTAACTTGGCTAACTGGACTGAACTTACTTCCTGCCCTTCTACTTCTAGGGGGATTTGTTGTAGGTTGTAATCCCTGGCAAAATATCCCCAAGCTGGATGATAAACTATGTATTTTCTCCTTTTAATATCTGCTAGTATTTCCCTTATCCTTTTGTCTATATTTTCTATTTCCTTTTTGAAATTTTCTAGGTTTTTGCGGTAGTAATGCTCATTTTTTTGGTCAACTTTGGAGAGAGTTTCGTATATTCTCTCCGCCTGAATTTTTACCAATCTGGGAGATAACCATATATGGGGATCTGGAATTTGTTTGTGTTTTTCGTGTTGGTTTTCCTGTTTATGAGTCGGCTCATGCCCATTTTCATGTCCATGATGGGACTGTCCAACTAAGGGAATTTTCTCAATGCCCTCGCCGGTGTTAATGATAGGAATATTAGAATTGGCGGCAGTAATTTTTTTGAGCCATGTTTCCTCAAAAGGTACCCCTATGGCAAAATAAACACGAGAGGATGCCAATTGTGCCAATTGCTGTGGTTTTGGCTCGTAGGTTTCTGCCACTGCCCCCGCTTCTACCATAACATTAACTGACACCAGATCCCCGCCTATTTTTTCCACAAAGTATTTCTGAGGCAAAATACTAACTGTTACCTGTAATTTTTCCTGGGGATTTTTGGCCTGCACTTCTGTGGTTTCAATGGCAGTATTATTCTGTTTTGCCTCCCCACAACCTGCTATATTTAACAGAATTGCTACTAGGAGCAATTTCAGAAGCATGTCTGTGGAAATTTCCATTATTTCTGGTTACATATACCGTCAACACCCCTTATTCTAACGAAATTTAAAATGTCTGTTTTGTACAATTATTCACATGAACAGTAGTTCAAATTACAGCTAACATTCAGTGGAGAAAAAGAAGAGATATGTGGTAGAAAATGAAAGCCATAAACCAGGCATAAATTAGGGAGAAAAGCAGAGACAAAAAAGTAAACAGGTTAGATTTGGACTCGGATTTGATAGTGGCAGTGGTGGAGAGACAGGGAGTGTATAACAGACAAAAGACACAAAAACCAATGGCTTGGGCCGGGGTGATGGAAAAAGCAATTTGTTGAGTCAAAGCAGCCCCATTTAGGCCATAAATAGTGGCAAAAGCTCCTACTACCACTTCTTTAGCAATGAAGCCAAAAATCAGAGAAAGAGTAAGATAGGGATCTAAACCAATGGGTTGCATAATTGGTTGTAGTAAAATGCCTATTTTGCCTCCCCAGGTGTCTAAACCAGTGGCGCCCACGGGAAAGGAAGTTAAAAACCAAATGGCTACACAACCAACTATGATAAAACTAGTGGCTCTTCTCAAAAACTCTTTGACTTCTCCCCACCCTCTCAAAAATACATATTTGAATGTAGGTAAACGATAGGGTGGTAACTCGATGACAAATGGTTCTTTGCTTTTAAATTCGGGAATTTTACTGAGTATAAAGGCAACCAAAAAACTGGCAATAAAACTCAGCAAATAAAGGGAAAAAAGAACAATTGGACCTAAGGAGGGGGGAAAAATGGCGGCAATAATGAACACAAAAACGGCGAGTCTGGCAGAACACAGGGAAAATGGTATAATCAACATGGATAACCAACGCATGGGTTGGCTGCGGATAATCCGAGTACCCATCAATGCGGGCACATTACAACCAAACCCCATCATTTGTAGTACGAAAGCACGGCCGTCTAATCCGAGTTGTGCCATGAAGGCGTCCATAAGATAGGCAATACGGGCAAGATAGCCACTGTCCTCTATGGCGGCCAAGAGGAAGAAAAAGATGACAATCAGTGGTACAAAGGAGGCAACGGTGGCTACCCCAAGCCAGATGCCGTCAAGGAAGAAACTTTTTACAATGGCAGGGAGGGGGGAGAGGATGGGTTGGATAATATGAGCACTAATAGTGGTGGTGATGGCATCCATTACATCCTGGGAGGGCAATCCCACCTGCCAGATTAAGAAGAAAATGGCTAACATGGAGAGGAAAAAGAGGGGAATGCCCAACAGGGGATGAAGGAAAATCCCATCTAAAACGTCGGTAAGAGTCTTAATTTCCTCCGAAGGCATGATTACAGTTTCTCGGAGGAGGGTTTGGACTTTTTCTTCCAACAGAGGGTTTTCCTCAAAGAAGGCATCTATGTCTCCCACCAGGAAGGATTCTTTTTGTTGAGCTAGGCATTCTGCTATACCCTCCACGGCTTGATTGAAGCCTCTGCCATACTTGGCACTGATGAGATATACTGGATATTCCAACAATTGTTCTAGTCTTTCCAGCTTTATAGTGATGCCATAACGTCTTGCCTCATCAGCCATGTTTAAAATTACCACTGCTGGCAACCCCAATGCCTTGATTTCTAATGCCAGTCTGGCCATTCGCTCCATTTGGGAGGCATTGAGGATGATTACTAGCAAATCCAAGGGGAATTGACTCAAAAAGCGTTTGACTACCCTCTCGTCTTCGGAAAAGCCGTTGAGATCGTAAATACCAGGTAAGTCCACCACCTCTACCTTCTCCCCATTAAGTGTCACCTCTCCCTGGAGTATATCTACAGTTATACCCGGCCAGTTGCCTACGTATGTATTGCTGTTTGTAAGGCGGTTAAAAAAAGTGGACTTGCCGGTATTTGGTTGTCCAAGGAGGGCAATGCGTTTTTTGGGATTAGGGGATAGTTTGGTAACAGGAAAATGACAGGTTTTCATGGCTTTACGGCTTTATAAGTCGGCGAAACCTTTTTTCTTCTTCTGTTTTTTTGGTTTTTTGGCGGGGGTGACTCCTGCGGCGGGTTTACCACCCCATATGCCTCCCATGCCAGGGAAACCGGGCATTCCGGGCATAGGAGGTGCCCCCATGCTCATCCGTTGCATCATGGAGCGCATTCTGGTAAAATCGCTGATAAGACGGGACACCTCCTTTTCATCTACCCCTGAGCCTCTGGCTACCCTACGACGTCTACTGGGGGACTGCGCCAATAGTTGCGGATTTGCCCTTTCCTCCTTTGTCATGGAGTTTATCATAGCTTCTATGCGCTTCAATTGTAATTCTCCCTTTTCGAGGATGTCGGCGCCTAGTTTATTCATACCGGGGATAAGTTTCATAACACTGGCAAAGGAGCCCATACTCTTCAAAAGGCGCATTTGTTTGAGGAAATCGTTGAAATCAAAACGCGCTTCCAGGATTTTGGCTTGCATTTTCTCCACGTCAGCCAAATCCAAGGCTTCTTGGGCCTTTTCCACCAGGGTGACAATATCCCCCATGTTAAGTATACGGGAAGCCATTCTATCGGGGTAGAAGGGCTCTAGGGCCTCCACCTTCTCGCCAACGCCGATGAATTTGATAGGTTGCCCGGACACGGTGCGGATGGACAAGGCTGCCCCACCACGGCTGTCTCCATCCATTTTAGTGAGAATAGCGCCAGTAATGCCCACTCGCTCATGGAAGGCACGGGTGACATTGGCCGCCTCTTGCCCCGTCATGGCGTCTACTACCAGTAAAATCTCATGAGGGTTGACAGCCTTCTTGATTTCCTCCAACTCCGCCATCATCTCCTCGTCAATTTGCAGTCTTCCGGCAGTATCGATGATGACGGTATCAACCCCCTGTTTTTTGCCCTCTTCTACCCCCTTAACTGCTATTTCTACCGGATTAGGGAGGAGGGGTGGTTTGACCTCCAGGTGGAAGACGGGCACAGAAATTTGTTGTCCTAAGGTAATCAACTGTTCTACAGCCGCCGGACGGTAGACATCCGCCGCCACCATTAGGCAACTACGTTTTTGTTTTTGTAAATACAGGGCTAGTTTAGCGGTGGCAGTAGTTTTACCTGTGCCCTGTAATCCAGCCATGAGAATGATAGTGGGGGGTTTGTCTGCCTTTGCCAAGGGGGCATTGCTTTCCCCCATTACCCTCACCAACTCGTCATAGACGATTTTGATGAATTGTTGGTAAGGATTGACGCCTTTTATTACCTCTGCCCCTAGGGCTTTTTTTTCTACCTCTGCAATGAAAGTTTTTACTACCTGAAAGTTGACATCTGCATCTAATAGAGCCCTTCTTACATCTTGTAGTGCCTCTTTAATGTTAGACTGAGTAATTTTACCCTGGCCCCTTAGTTTTTTCCAAGCCTCTTCTAACCGTTCAGCTAAAGCATCAAACATAATATATAAAAACATCCGCGCTTCGGTTAAACTTCTATTTTAACCCCTTTGGATGGAGAAAAGAGATGATGACAGACTACCGCAATTTACTGGCAGATGCCATCAAACGTTACCGCAGTCAGGTAGACTTTCTCAGTCTGCGTTTGGAATTCGCCGAGGGGACTAGTATTTTAATGCGTAACGGTAAGATAGAAAGCATTAGTGAGGGCACCTCTAGGGGGGGACAGGTAAGGGCATGTCATAAGGGGGGATGGGGATTTGCCACCTTTAACGACTTTTCGCAACTATATACTGCCATTGAAGACGCCATTGCCGTTGCTAAGATAATAGGACAAGAAGAAACCCTTCTCGCACCTGTGGAGGTGGTAGAAACCTCCTGTCAACTGCCTCTTACTGGCACAAATCCTAGATTTTTTCCCCTCAGCCAGAAAAAGGATTTGGTTTCCCATTACAGTCAAATTTTACAAGGCTATCATCCTGCCATTACCAGTAGTACTGTAAGATACAGTGATAGTGAAACAAAAGTAATTCTGGCCACTTCAGAAGGTAGTATGATAGAACAAAAGTGGATAGACTGTGAGATGCGGTTTAGTGCGGTGGCCAGTGATGGGAAGGTGGTGCAAACAGGAAGGGAAACCACGGGCACCAGGAGAGGATTTGAAGACTTGGTAAGCCTAGATAAACAGGTGGAGGGCGCCGCCAGGAGGGCAGTAGAGGCTTTAAGTCATCCCACCGTAAAAGGGGGATGTTATACAGTGGTGATAGACCCCATTTTAGCAGGTTTGTTTGTCCACGAGGCCTTTGGGCATCTGTCAGAGGCTGATATGGCTTATGAAAATCCCGACTTGTTAGAAGTGATGACTATTGGGCGCAAGTTTGGGCCAGAATTTTTACAGATTTACGATGGCGCCCAACTAGAGGGACACAGAGGCAGTTATTATTATGATGATGAAGGAGTGCCCGCTTCTATCACCCAATTAATTAAAGATGGGGTTTTGGTGGGGCGTTTGCATTCCCGGGAGACGGCTGGCAAACTAGGGGAAAAACCTACTGGTAATGCCCGTTGCTTGAACTATCATTATCCCCCCATCGTCAGGATGACAAATACCTGGATTGGCAGAGGTAACACTCCTGTAGCGGATTTGTTTAGTGACATTAAAGAGGGGGTTTATGCCGCCAACTGGCTGGGTGGTATGACTAATGGGGAAATGTTTACCTTTACCGCTGGGGAAGCCTGGATGATAAGAAATGGAAAAATTGCTGAGCCCGTTAAAAATGTCACTCTTTCTGGTAATGTGTTCAAAACCCTTGCTAACATAGAGGCCATTGGCGATGATTTCTTCTGGGATGAGTCGGGGGGTTGTGGCAAAGGAGGGCAAAATGGTTTACCAGTAGGCTGTGGCGGCCCTAGTCTTCGTATTCGTGATGTGGTTGTTGGCGGTGAGGGGCATTAGTCTTTTTCCCCCTGATTGGCATTCACTTTTTTGAAAACGCAAATGGCTTATAATTTATAACCCTATAGCTCACTTCTTTTTTGTTGACTATATGGCTACCCGTGTAATTTTAGTACGTCATGGTCAAAGCAGTTTCAATGCCCAGCAAATGATTCAGGGGCGTTGTAATGAGTCGGTAATTACAGAAAAAGGGGAAAAACAAGCCCATCTTCTGGGAATAGCCCTCCAGAATATTCATTTTGCTGGATTTTATACCAGTCCCCTACAACGAGCCTATAAAACCGCAGAAATTATTCGGTCTTTGAACGAATATCAACCTGAAATTACTGTCTCGGAAAATCTGCGAGAAATTGATTTGCCCCTGTGGGAGAAGAAGAGAAAAGAGGAGGTAAAAAGGGATTACCCCGAGGAATATCGGCTTTGGAAAGAGGAGCCAGATAAGTTTAAAATGACTGTAAATGGCAAAGAATTTTATCCCGTATTGGATTTATATCGACAAGCGGAGGCTTTCTGGCAGGAGGTTATTCCTAAACACCAAGGGGAAACTATATTAATCACTGCCCATAATGGCATTAATCGCTGTTTAATTCTCTCTGCCTTAGGTATTTCTCCCAGATATTATCACTGTCTACAACAGTCTAATTGTTGCATCAATGTCCTGAATTTCAGTGGCAACTATGGCGAAACTGTGCAGTTGGAATCCTTAAATCAAACCAGTCATTTGGGAATTCCCTTGCCTGATTTTCGCCCTGAACATACGGAGGGATTAAGGTTATTATTAGTGCGTCATGGAGAAACTGAGTGGAATCGGGTAGGACGTTTTCAAGGGGTTAAAGACATTCCTTTAAACCAGAGGGGTAGACAACAAGCAAAAGCCACCGCCGAATTTCTAAAAAATGTTAGGATAGACTTGGCCGTGTCCAGTCCTTTATCTCGCCCTTTAGAAACTGCCCAGATTATCTTACAATACCATCCGGGGGTAAAATTGGCCACCAAAGAGGGTTTGCGAGAAATCTCCCATGGTTTGTGGGAAGGCAAGTTGGAAACAGAAGTGGAGACAGAATTCCCGGGGATGTTAAAACAGTGGAAGACTAAACCAGAAACAGTGCAAATGCCTTCTGGGGAGAATTTGCAACAGGTATGGGAAAGGGCAATTAGGGCTTGGAATGAGATTGTAGAGGAAAATTTTGAGCCTGGCAAGTTAAAAACCGGCTTAGTCACTGCCCATGATGCTATTAATAAAGTGATTATATGTGCCCTTTTAGGTTTAACTCCTGCCAATTTCTGGAATATCAAACAAGGCAATGGTGGCGTTACTGTTATTGACTATCCTAGAGGTTTAAAGGGATTACCCATCTTCCAGGCAATTAACATCACCTCTCATCTTGGGGGGGGTGTTTTTGATAATACTGCAGCTGGTGCCCTTTAAGTGGCATAAATGGAAAATAACCCCAACAGGTAGTGGCAAAATAAAACCATGATTACTGCCGAAGAATATCGTCAACGCCGGGAAAAATTCATGTCACTGATAGGCAAGGGAGTAGCAGTATTTGCCAGTGCACCCCATGCCGTTATGCATAATGATGTAGAATACGTCTATCGCCAGGATAGTGACTTTTACTATCTTACTGGTTTTAATGAGCCCAGGGCAGTGGCGGTTTTTGCCCCTAACCACCCTGGGCATAATTTTATTTTATTTGTGCAACCGAAAAACCTGGCGGAGGAAATTTGGACTGGTTACCGGGTGGGGGTAGAGGCGGCTAAAGACTTATATGGCGCCGATGTGGTTTATTCTATTGAACAGTTGGAGGAGAAACTGCCGGAATATCTAGTAACTGGGGAGAAAATTTACTATCACTTTGGCAGGGATGAGCAATTCAATCAACTAATTTTGAGACATTGGCGCCAACTAATACAATCTTATCCCAGACGGGGAACAGGTCCAGTAGCCATTGAGGATAGCAATTTTGTGTTGCATCCCCTCAGACAAATTAAAAGCAAAGGCGAGATTGAGATGATCAAAAAGGCGATAGACATTACCATTAAGGCACACACCAAAGCCCAGGAAATTGCCAAACCGGGGATGTATGAGTATGAACTTCAGGCAGCGATAGAATACACCTTTAGGGCAATGGGGGGTGATGGCTTCGCTTATCCCTCTATTGTGGCCTCTGGGCCTAATGCCTGTATCCTCCATTATACTGAAAACAGTCGTCGTATAGAAGCCGGAGATTTGATTCTCATTGATGCCGGTTGTTGTTACCGTTACTACAACGCTGACATCACCCGCACTTTCCCGGTGGATGGCAAATTCACACCCCAACAAAAAGACATTTACCAGATAGTATTGGCAGCACAACTGGCGGCTATTGAACTGGTTAAACCCGGCAACCGCTACAATCAGTACCATGAAAAAGCCGTAGAGGTTATAGTAGAGGGGTTAAAAGAATTAAAACTGCTACAGGGAGACACAGAGGAATTAATTCAACAAGAGAAGTATAAACCCTTTTATATGCATCGTACAGGCCATTGGTTAGGCTTAGACGTACATGATGTCGGAAACTATAAAGAGGATGGCGACAACTGGGCGGTATTTCAACCAGGGCATGTAATAACAGTAGAACCTGGTATATATATTTCCCCTTATATCACCCCGGCGGAGGGGCAACCAGAAATACCAGATTATTGGAAGGGGATTGGTGTTAGAATCGAAGACGATGTATTAGTCACAGAAACTGGCAACGAGATTCTCACTGCTGGTATTGCCAAGTAAAAAGAAAAAGGGGATATTGGCATTTTCTATGCCTACCCCCTTATTAATTTTCCCTCAGAATTATTTAGTATGTCGTGTTAAAATATTGTTGCTCTAGTCCTTCTTGGGCACAAACAATTTTATCTCCTCCACGTACTGCCATTTTATACCCTCTGGATCTTTAGTTTGACTCCAGAGAGCAAAATCGCGATCGTTTTTTCTCTTGTGGAGGGTGTTGACAGTGACATCCAGTCTTTTAGCCAACTCCGTTGCGGTTAATCCCTCTGGGGGAGGAGGGGATGGAGAGTCTTCTTCCTGGGTGACGGTAGTGGCAGGGGAGGGAGACTGAGTTTCTTCTGCCGGCGGGGGGGAGATGGGAGAGGGAGAAACAGAAGGGGTTGGAGTTGTGGCTGAGGGGGAGACAGTCTCTGTGGTGGCGGGAGTAGATTCAGATGAGGCGCTGGTAGAGAGGGATTCTGTGAATTCTGTCGTGGCAGTAGGTTTAGTCTCCGACTCTTGTGTGGGTGTGGGTTTAGTCTCTAACTGAGGAGCATCGCCACTGGGCTCACTATCATCCAGGATACCACCAAGGGTACTAGCGGTCAAGAAGTAATAAACAATTCCCTTGTCTTCGTATTGTCTTTTGATACCCCCGTATTCCTCGGCTTTTTTGTCTAAATACCAACGGGCGGTTTTTGCAGTTAAACGGGTCTTGCTGGTAAGATCTAGTATTGTCAAATAGCCTTTATTTGCTTGTAATATTTGATTAAAAACTGGATCTATTTCGGCAGCTAGTTGTTGAAAACGGAATTTTTCCCAGAGTTTAAAAACCAAGGCAATCACAAAGACTGATAAAATAAGGGGCCAAAACACGGCCAACAGGATGATAAGTAAAGCCGCAAGAGGCAAAACAAAGGTGAGACTATTACCACTGTCTATTACTTTTCCATTCATAGTGTTAAGTGGTTAATAACATGATAGACCCTTCGGGCATTGCAGGTCCAAATACTTGAACAATTATAGTTGAAAAGCTCTCCAAATTCAAAACCTAACTACTATTGTAGAGAAACAATCTGGACAATAAATCAACCCTAATAGACAATTAAATCACTGCCACAGAAAAAATCTCTTTCCCTTGGTGTTTCTTGTTTGCTTCTCATGGGGGTAATTAAATATGGAATTGATTATTGGCTGGTTGTATCCTAAGCTTATGAGCACCTATGGTGACAGAGGCAATGTAATTTGTCTGCAAAGGCGATGTCAATGGCGGGGAATTTCGGTTAGTATTCTCCCATTAGACCAAGATACAACAGCAGAGGACTTTGGTAAATTTGATCTGATAGTAGGAGGCGGGGCACAAGACAGACAACAGGAAATCGTCATGCGGGATTTACGGGGGGAAAAGGCGGCAATTCTGAAGGAGAAGATTGAGGCTGGCATTCCCGGTGTCTTCACTTGTGGTGCTCCTCAACTACTTGGTAAATACTATGAGCCAGCCTTAGGGAAAACCATTGAGGGATTAGGCATTTTCGATTTGGTTACCAAACATCCCGGCTTAAATGTACCCCGTTGTATAGGCAATATAGCCTTTGAATTAGTTGCCCCTTCCCTGGTGGAGGATATTCAACAGATGTTTGGAGATTGTCCTATAGTTGTAGGTTTTGAAAATCACGGAGGGAGGACCTATTTAGGGGAGGTATCGCCATTGGGGAAAGTAGTCAGAGGTTATGGGAATAATGGGGAGGATGGTTGGGAGGGGGCGTTTTATAAAAATGCCATCGCCACCTATGCCCATGGTCCATTGTTGCCTAAAAATCCCTTTTTGGCAGACTGGTTGATAGTCAAAGCCATAGAGAAGAAATACAGCAAAAGGGTGAATCTAAAACCCCTGGATGACAGGTTGGCACAGTTGGGGAGGGAGGCAATTTTGAAGAGGATATGTTAGGGGGGTGTAAGAGGTAAGGGCTTATAATCCCTAGCCCTTACAAGGGGTGTGAGGATTTATAATCATAAACTTGTCTTTACTCCCGGCTATGAACCATTCAAAGGTCGGTTTAGAATTATTCTTGTAACCAACAACTCATGGTTTTCTGCCAGCTACACAATTCCTCTTCCTTAAACCAGAGGGAGATTTCCCTTTGGGCCGTTTCAATGGCATCTGAACCATGAATCAAATTACGCCCTATATTAATACCATAGTCTCCCCTAATGGTGCCAGGTTCGGCCGCCAGAGGGTCTGTAGCACCTATGATTTTTCGTGAAGCGGCTACTACTCCTTCCCCTTCCCACACCATTGCCACTACTGGGGAAGAGGTGATAAATTCCACTAGGCTGTTGAAGAAAGGCCTTTCCTTGTGCACTTCATAGTGTTTCTCCGCCAATTCCCTAGAAACCTGCATCATTTTCAGGGCAACCAGGGTGAAACCTTTGTTTTCAAAACGTTTGATTACCTCTCCCACTAGGCCTCTTTGTACCCCATCGGGTTTTATCATGATAAAAGTACGTTCTGCCATAGTCCTTTTGTTATTACTAGCACGTCTTTTAGAAAAGAATACCCCAACAGTGCTCCTTTTGAGGAGCTATATTGATGTTTTATCGAAATTTTGAGCCCTTTTTCCAGAATTTTCCAACGTTGAATTTGGGCTATTTGGGAGATTAAACAGGAAGGCCATTGCCATTGTCCAACTGCTTCCTAGCAACCATCCTCCTAAAATATCTGTGGGGTAGTGTACTCCTAAATATAGGCGACTGAAGGATACCAAAACCACATATATTGTAGCCATCAATGATAGTAGAATTTTCAAACGCTTATTAGATATTCCCCACAAAATAATCAACAGTGTTAGGGCAAAATTGATACTCCCCATAGAATGGCCACTGGGGAAAGAAAAGTCTTGGGGGGTTGGATAATAGTCGAAATGCCACAACTGCGGGCGAGGGCGTTGCCATATATTTTTTACCAATACATTTAGGTTTTGACTGCCTACTATGGAGATGGTGAGATAAATTGCCTCCCTTTTTCTCTTAAAAACCCAAAAAACTAAAGCTAACCCAAAAGCCGAGTAGTACAGACTGCTACTGTTGCCGAAATTAGTAATGAACACCCAAAACCTTACCTGAGAATCGGGCAAAACTTCGTGAATATTAACAAGTATTAATGGGTCAAACAATAAGAATCCACCAAAAAATTTTACGGCAATACCTAATAATAAAAAGGCAAAAAAAAGGAAGGCAAAAAGGGAGAGAAGTATTCTATTCTTGGCGCTAAACATATTTCAAAAAGGAAAAAGTAGGGGGAAGAAATAGAATCCTCCCCGATAGTACAATATTAAAACCCTTCTCTTAGTTTATCTAGGACACTACGATCCTCCAGGGTAGAGGTATCACCAGAAATCTCTTGGCCGGCGGCTAAACTGCGCAATAGCCTACGCATAATTTTACCAGAACGGGTTTTAGGTAGAGCGTCGGTGAAACGAATTTCCGCCGGGCGCGCGATGGCCCCTATCTCCTTAACCACATGGGCCTTTAACTCATTGGCCAGCTGTTCACTTGGGGTATAGCTGCTTTCAAGAGTAACAAAAGCAACAATTTCCTCCCCCTTGACTTCATCGGGTTTACCTACCACAGCTGCCTCAGCTACTGCCGGGTGGGATACCAAAGCAGATTCTATTTCCATGGTGCCCAAACGATGCCCGGAAACGTTGATGACATCGTCCACTCGTCCTATAATCCAAAAATAGCCATCTTCATCCCGACGGGCACCATCTCCCGCAAAATAAAAGTATTGTCCATCTTTGGGGGGGATATGTTCCCAATAACCCTTGCGGAAGCGGTCAGGATCCCCGTATACTGTACGCATCATGCTGGGCCAGGGATGCTTGATAACTAGGTAACCCCCCTGATTTGGGCCTACGGGATTGCCTTCTATGTCTACCACATCGGCAATGATACCAGGGAAAGGATGAGTGGCTGAACCGGGTTTGGTGGGGGTTGCGCCGGGGAGGGGTGTTATCATAATGCCACCGGTTTCTGTTTGCCACCAGGTGTCTACAATGGGGCACCTTTCTTTCCCTATAACTCTGTGATACCACATCCAGGCTTCAGGATTAATGGGCTCGCCGACAGTGCCCAAAAGTCGGAGGGAGGACAAATCCCGGGCATTGGGGTAGTGTTCACCCATTTTGATAAAGGCACGAATGGCAGTGGGGGCGGTATAGAAGATGGTAACACGGTATTTTTCGATAATATCCCAGAAACAGCCTGGATTGGACGGCCGTGGAGCCCCCTCATACATTACTACAGTAGCACCATTGGATAGGGGGCCATAGACTATGTAACTGTGCCCCGTTATCCACCCTACATCCGCAGTACACCAGTATACATCCTCGTCCTTCAGGTCAAAAATCCATTTAGTGGTAATATGAGTGTATACGTTGTATCCCCCAGTGGTATGTACCACCCCTTTAGGTTTACCTGTACTACCACTGGTGTAGAGAATAAACAACATGTCCTCGCTGTCCATTTCTGCGGGCGGACAAACTGCTGATGCCCCTGCCTGTAGGTCGTGCCACCAGTGATCTCGCCCTGGCTCCATGTGTATTTTTTCTTTAGTTCTTTGTACTACTAACACATTCTCCACGGTGGGCACCTGGTTATCTGCCAGGGCTTGATCTACGTTATCCTTCAGCCGAATTACTTGGTCTTTACGGAAACCTCCATCGGCGGTGATGACTAGTTTAGCCTTAGCGTCGTTGAGTCTATCGCGGAGGGCGTCGGCACTAAAACCGCCAAATACTACACTGTGGGGAGCACCGATTCTGGCACAGGCCAACATGGCGATGACGGCTTCGGGTATCATAGGCATGTAAATCCCCACCCTGTCGCCTTTTTTCACCCCCAACTGCTGGATGACGTTGGCCATCTGACACACTTCTCGATGCAATTGGGAATACGTGAGAGTACGACTGTCACCTGGTTCTCCCTCCCAGATGATGGCGGCTTTATTCCGTCTCCAGCCGTTTAGATGACGGTCGAGGCAGTTATAAGTTATATTTATCTTTCCGTTGACAAACCATTTGGCGAAGGGGGGATTACTCCAATCCAGCACCTGCTCCCATTTTTTGAACCAATGGAGTTCTTTTTCGGCTATGGATGCCCAAAATTCGGTTGGATTGGCCACTGAGCGCTCATAAATGGCTTTATACTCTTCCCAGCTCTTTATATATGCCTTTTCAGAGAACTCTTGGCTGGGGGCGAAGGTTCGTTTCTCCTTTAGGATTGATTCAATAGTGGGCGCTGTCATGGATAAGTTTTGTTTATATATTTCCTGTGTTCAAGATTACAAAATAACTCATTTTCGCCCCCCGAACTATTAATTTTTGTAGCAAGGGGTTTAAATCTCCCCTATGATAGAAACGCAAAGATATTCATCTCGGAGGTATTCATTGGCGACTCGGTATATATCTTCTACCGTGACTGCCGAGATAAGTTGGGGAAACAAGACATCGTATTCTATTCCCA
This sequence comes from Geminocystis sp. M7585_C2015_104, assembly GCA_015295805.1. Classification (NCBI taxonomy): domain Bacteria; kingdom Bacillati; phylum Cyanobacteriota; class Cyanophyceae; order Chroococcales; family Geminocystaceae; genus Geminocystis; species Geminocystis sp. M7585_C2015_104. Next base: position 18,514 of record DVEF01000066.1, read on the forward strand.
CACCCATTGTCTCATACCAGCCGAAAATTTGGGCAAATTCCGCGTTGGTTTGTTTTCCTAAGGCATATTGGCCTAAAAGTTTGTTTCTTGCCAGTTTTATCTCTTCCTCACTCAAGTATACGTTTCTAAGTCTTTGGATTTCGTTATATAAAGCCTCTTGGGCAATGGTAGAATTCTGGGGCCCTGTGCCAATATAGGCTACAAATAGGGATTTATCTACTCTGGTGGGGTAAAAGGCGGAAACGTCGTAGGCTAAACCTCTTTTTTCCCTCAATTCTACAAACAAACGACTAGATAGTCCATTGCCAAGATAGCTAGTTAATAGTTTAAAGACAGGATAGTCAGGGTGTGTCATTTCGGGAGCCAAATATCCCATCATAATGATAGTTTGTTGGGTAGCCTGGGGGATATGTTTACTGTCGCGGTGAGGTAGGAGGGTATACTTCTTTCTTTCCGGAGGGGGGGTAGGGGGATTTTGCCAGTCGCCGAAGACTTCTTCTACCATTGCTGTTGCGGTTTCCAAGTCTATATTGCCGGCGATACTGACTACTAGATTGGATGGACGAAAGAACTTTTGATGATATGATTTTAGGTGTGCTTCCGTTAAGTTGGTTATAGTTTCTTCAGTGCCCAGGATAGAATAACCATAGGGATGCTGACCATAAATCATTTCCCTAAGTTGCTGAAAAGCTAGGTTAAAGGGTTGTTCCCTTTGTGATAGGATATTCTGCAGGGTGAGGGTTTTTTCTAGGGATACCTCTTCTGGGGGGAAGGAGGGATAACGGAGAATTTCGGCGGCAAGGGATAAGATTTCTGGGAAATCTTCGGTGATGGTTTTAATGCTGACTAGGGAATAGTCGCCACTTGCCTCCATCCCTAATGCCGCGCCTATGGATTCTACCTTTTCTGCAATTTCCAAGGCAGAGAGATTTTTAGTGCCCTTTGGCATAACGCAAGCTAGAAGGTGGAATACTCCTGCCTGTTGGCTTTCCTCCCAAAGACTACCTGCCTGACGACAGAAAATTTTACCGGCTATGATGTCGGCAGTGCGGTTTTCTGTGACAATCAGGGTAATGCCGTTGTCTAGACTAGTTTTTTGGGTGTATTTACACCTTTGTGTTTTTGTAACCAATTGACTATTAAACCCTCCCTTGTAAGACTGTTGTTGTTTTTATTTTAAGTTCAAGATGACAACTTGTCCCCTCTCAGTTGTCTATATCCCCTAACACCTCTTTTCACCCGCAGAATTGCCAATAGCTTTTTCCCTATGACTGTGCCCATTTTGAGAAAAACCTGTGGGTGGAAAGGGGACAAAGAATAGTTGAATATTATTGGATATATAGAAGAAATTTATGAGCACAAGAAAATCCCGGCCGAGGAAGATAAGCTTATTGGTAAATATGGCATACCTCGTACCAGGACACAATATAAAACCATGGCATAAAGGTGGGGTTGGAAACCGGGGGCTTTGTTGGAAATTAGGGAGTGAAATCTAAGGGTTTTCCATAAGTATTGAGATGGTAAATTTTTCCTTGTTTGCCTGTTTTCAGGTGGATTTGTATTGAGATTAACCGGGGAATTAAACTGTAAAAAATAGGTATTGGCCCATATTATAAACAAGCATTGTTTCAGGAATGGAAAAAATAAATAAATCGAATACCGGGCATTAATCTCTTAATTAGTATAATCTCTAGGAAGCAGAAATTACCATCCAAGAGGACAAAGTTACATTATAATCTCCTATCACCATCTTTGGGCGGAGGTATAAAAAAATGTCTACATCAAAACTAATCGAAAGAATGCAACAGGCTAGTTTCTATCCACACCCCGTCACCCAGCCTATTGATGTCATCCACACTCACTGTTCCATTGTATTTTTAACTGGAAAACTGGCCTACAAAGTTAAAAAACCCGTCAACTTTGGATTTCTCAACTACTCTACTGTTGACTTACGCAAACACTTTTTGGAAATGGAATTAACCATGAATAAACCCATTGCCCCTGATATATATTTAGAGGTACTGCCCATCGTGTATAGGGAGGGAGACTATCACCTGGGAGGGGAGGGAAAAATAGTAGAATACGCCCTCAAAATGAATCAGTTTCCCCAAGAAAGCCTACTAATTAATTTATTTGCCGCGGGGAAACTAACAAGCCAACACATGGAGGAATTGGGGAGGCTGGTAGCACAATTTCATCGTGATGCCAAAACAGACGATTATATTACCAGTTTTGGCCACCCCGACAAGATAGCAGAATCCATCCAGGAAAATTACCAACAAACCCTTAAGTATATTGGCATTGCCCAAACGGAGAAACAGTATCAGGAAACAGTAGCCTTTACTAATGACTTCCTTGCTAACAAAAGAGAGATTTTCCACCAAAGACAATTAAACCACAAAATCAGAGAATGCCATGGGGATCTTCACCTGAAAAACATGTGCTACTGGAGGGGGAAAATACAACTATTCGATCGCATTGAATTTAATGAGCCCTTTCGCTTTGTGGATGTAATGTATGACGTCGCATTTACCATGATGGACTTACAATTTCGCGACGCCTTTGCCCTGGCTAATGTGTTTGCTAATACTTACCTTACCGAAACCGATGACTGGGAGGGCCTGTTGGTGTTACCCCTATATCTTTGTCGTCAGGCGTATGTAAGAGCCAAGGTAACATCCTTCCTCTTAGACGATGACTCCCTACCTCAGGAAGAAAAGGAAAAGGCTAGACAAACAGCCCAACAATATTATCACCTGGCTTGGAAATATACTCAACCGAACCAAGGGAGATTGATACTGGTAGCAGGTATCTCTGGCAGTGGGAAAACCACCGTAGCAAGGCAAATAGCCCAGAAAATCAACGGTTTCCAAATCCGCTCCGATGCCGTGCGTAAACACATAGCAGGTATTCCTCTCCATGTCAAGGGGAATTCTACTGTTTACTCCACACAGATGACACAACGCACCTATAACCGTCTCATTCAACTGGCTAAAACCCTCACTCTGGCGGGATATAATGTGCTCCTGGACGCCAAATTCGATCAACTGCAATACCGTCAACCTCTCCTAGAATTCGCCCTCCGGGAAAACATCCCCTTTACTATCATCCATTGTACTGCCCCCCTTTCCGTTTTGGCAGAAAGACTTCATCGTCGCCAGGGGGATATATCTGACGCTACCCCGGATTTACTACTACAACAACAAAACCAGCAACAACCTTTTACAGATGCCGAAAAACCCTTCCTCGTCCCTCTAGACACCACCCTGCCAGAAGCAACCCTCTCTGATAGGATAACAGAAATACTAAAACTCACCTAGATGTCTTCCTACGGTTGTCCTCCTGCGGATGGGGAAGTGTAGCTCAAAACCTCCCCATCCCTCCTTCGTAGCGCTTCAGAAAGGAAACAAAACCCTCAAATGTGGACTGTTCTTGTTCTATTCTACTAGTGAGTTAGAGAGAATTTTCCTAGAACACGGGATAATTTGAGGGAACTACAAGTCCTTACCGACTACTAGAAACCAACTCCTCTAGTTTCTTCACAGTGGCCTGATGAGAGGCGTAAATCTCCGGGAAGCCACGCTCTATCTCTCGGATTTTAGTCTCCTTCGCCCCTAGTGCCGCCTGTAAAACCTTCATTGCCTCTTTTGGTTCCCCCTTGCCACAGAAGAACAAATCTGCGGCAAAATAGCCATACTCTGGCCACGTGTGGATGGCAATATGTGACTCTGCCAAGGTTACAGTAGCAGTTACCCCGTGGGGACTAAACTGGTGTACACACATGTCTATCAAGGTGGCCTTTCCGGCCTTAACGGCATTTAATAACCCCTCGCGGATTCTTTCGGGATCATTTAAAAGATCCGCAGGGGCCTGCCATGCATCCACCACTAAATGTGTACCCACTTTTTTCATTCTTCCTAACTCACTCCATACAGTTTTTGCTACAGTATTTGTTTTTTTTGTTTTGTTTGCTTGGGATTTCTTGCTTGGCTACTCTTCCTTGCTACCTTTGTTTTTTTTTGTATTTGTCAGGTTAAGGAAAAGTAAAGACAAAAAATCACTCAACTAACCAGCATATACAAAAATACCCAGGAATGTCAAGTACTTTTACCAAGTTTCTCCCTCCATTTTCTATAATTTTTCCTTATGAATGGGGCCAGGATGCCGCCTTCCCCTGCCCGGTCATAATAAACACGAGGGAGAGAATAATATAACCGTTGGCTACAATTTTGGGAGTCAAGGAATGAAATGGGGAATGACATGGGGATGATTGATGGAAGGTGTGGCTATCACCGATAATGAAAAGGAGAGTGAGGAAAAAAGAGCAAAAAATATGGGAAATTTTCTCTTGGAAATAGGCACAGAAGAATTGCCGGCAGACTTTGTGGAAAGCGCCATTGGTCAGTGGCAAGAGAGGGTGAAAAAAGATTTAGAGGCAGAGTATTTACACCCTACTGAGGTAAAAGTATATGGCACCCCCAGACGTTTAGCTGTACTAGTAGAAGGCTTGCCGGAAAAACAAGAGGATAGGGAAGAAGAAATAAAAGGGCCTCCAGTGGCAGTGGCCTTTAAGGATGGGAAACCTACACCGGCAGCAGAAGGTTTTGCCCGTAGACAGGGGGTTAAAGTAGAGGATTTGGTGGTAAGAAAAACAGATAAAGGAGAGTTTATATTTGTAGTCAAAACAGTCACGGGAGAAGCTACCACTGATATCCTCCAAAGACTAATCCCCCGGTGGATTACTGGCTTGGAAGGGAAACGGTTTATGCGTTGGGGAGATGGAGACTTCCGTTTCCCCCGTCCCATTCGTCATCTCGTTGCCCTTTGGGATGATCAGATTCTTCCTTGTAGTATAGTTAACGGTTCTACTATTCTACAGGCTAACCGCGTCACCACCGGCCATCGCGTCTTACACCCCCAACCGGTAGTCATCCCCACCGCCTCTGATTACCTGGCTACCCTGGAAAAAGCCTTTGTCTTGGCAGATGCCTCTATCCGTCGTGAAAAAATAAAACAGGAGGTCACACGCCTGGCAGAAACAGTAGGAGGAGAGGCAGAAATACCCCCAGACTTACTTACAGAAGTCACCCACCTAGTAGAATATCCTACCGCCGTCCTAGGCCAATTTGAGCCGGAATTTCTACAACTGCCTCCGGAAGTCATCATCACCGTCATGGTAAAACACCAACGCTATTTCCCCGTTAAAGATAAAGACGGAAAACTACTTCCGTATTTTATTACAGTCTCCAACGGCGACCCCGCCAAGTCGGATATTATAGCTTTAGGCAACACTAAAGTAATACGAGCTAGACTGGCAGATGCCAAGTTTTTCTACCAAGCCGACTGTGACGAACCTCTGGCCACCTATTTGCCCGCCCTGGAAAATGTAACTTTCCAAGAAGAGCTGGGTAGTATGCGAGACAAGGTGAATCGCATCATCGCCATCAGTCAGCAAATTGCCGAACAACTCGGCCTAGACGACAGTCAGAAAGCAGAAGTGGAAACCACTGCCTCCCTCTGCAAGGCGGATTTAGTCACCCAGATGGTATATGAGTTTCCCGAATTGCAGGGAGTTATGGGGGAAAAATATGCCCTGGCAAGTGGCGAGGAGGCTACTGTCGCCCGAGGCATTTTTGAACACTATCTCCCTCGACATGCCGGAGATATAATGCCAGAAACCCTCAACGGTCAAATTGTAGGCATAGCCGACAGACTTGATACTATTGTTGGTATAATAGGCCTTGGCATGCTACCCTCTGGTTCCAGTGATCCCTTTGCCCTCAGAAGGGCTGCTAATGGTATAATTACTGTCACGTGGTATGCCAATCTTAAAATTAATCTTCTTGAGTTAATACAACAAGCCTGTCAGGACTTTGTTATTGCCCATCCCCACAAACAAAACCCCCTCCCAATTGTTCAAGACTTTTTCTGTCAAAGAATAGCAACCCTACTACAAGATGATTTACATGTAGATTATGACTTGGTCAATGCCGTTGTGGGCAACAATGAGCCAGAATTTACACAGAGGGCATTGGCCGACTTATTAGATGTGAAAAATAGGGCTTTATTCCTGCAAAAAATTCGTGATAACGGCCTCCTTGAACAAATCTATGAAACTGTTAACCGCGCCACCAGGTTGGCAGTAAAAGGGAATTTGCCCACTCAAGAATTTTCTGCCACCAAAGTGATTAATCCTCAACTTTTTGAGTCTATTTCCGAACAACAACTTTTTGAGGCCTTGCTCAAATTAGAGACAATTTCCCTTCAAGCAAAAGCGGAAAGTAACTACCAGTTGCTGGTGGACGGTTTAAGAGAAATTACCCCATATTTGGAAGAGTTTTTTGACGGCAAAACTAGTGTCTTAGTGATGGCAGAAGACGAAAAAATCAGGGAAAATAGGCTTAATATGTTGGGACTGATTCGTAACTATAGTCGCGTTTTGGCCGACTTTAGTGCTATTGTGAAATCCTAGGATTTTCCCCAAATATGCCAGAGAATAGTTTTCCCATAACTATTCTCTTCTCTTTTTGCCTTACTCTGGCAATCTGCTTCCCCGTCACTTCTGATATTATCTCCCAACAAATGAGGAAAAACAGACAATTCTGGCTGGTGGCAATAATGGCGCTAACACTGGATCAAATTACCAAATATCTGACAGTAATAACCTTTGAAAATGTAGGAGATACTATACCCCTTTGGCCCGGTGTTTTTCATATAACATACGTAAGAAATACGGGAGCAGCCTTTAGTTTTTTTCAGGGAGGGGTGGGTTGGTTAAAATGGTTGTCTCTTATCGTCAGTGTGGTGTTAATAATCTTTGCCTGGAAAGAAAAACTTAGTACACTAGAACAATGGGGTTATGGTTTCATTTTAGCAGGGGCCTTGGGCAATGGAGTAGACAGATTTTTATTCGGCTATGTGGTAGATTTTTTTGACTTCCGACTTATTAATTTTCCTGTATTCAACGTTGCTGATGTTTGTATTAATATTGGTGTTATTCTTTTAATTTATACGAGCTTTGGGCCAGGCAAAACCAGAAATACTCCCTAGAAGAATAACCACTATGTTTCAACAGGAAAAGGCACTACTAGGTGATATCCAATTGGTTTATTTACATTGGCGGGGTTTAAAACAAGACAACTCGGAAAAGAAAAACATCCTACTGTTACACGGCATGGCAGACAATAGTCTTGTATGGCTAAAACTAGGAGGATTTCTGTCCGCCAAGTATAATAACTATGATATAGTGGCTCCAGATTTAAGGGGCCATGGCAATAGTAGCAAGCCAGAAACTGGTTATTATACCCACCACTATCTTCAAGATATATCCGGCTTGCTTCAACATCTCAACTGGGAAAAAGTACATATAATTGCCCATTCCTGGAGTGCCAAAATAGCCTGTATCTTTGCCACCAAATTCCCTAATTACTGTAAGAGTTTAACCCTAGTAGACCCTTTTTTTATCAACTCCATGCCGTCTGTTTTTAGAGTAACCTTTCCCATCCTCTATAAACTCTTGCCCTTTTTAAAGTTAATGCAAACCCGGATTACCATTCGGCAGAAAAAGTAGCAAAAACCCTAAATCAATACCAGGGATGGAATGAGTGGCAAAGGGAAATATTCAGACATAATATGGAAGAAAAAGGCGACGGCAGCTGGAAGAGTAAATTCCCAAAACAAGCCCGCAATGAAATCTTTGAAGATGTGTTGAAACATGAGGGATTAACAACTAAATTGGAAATCCCCGCCCTTCTGGTTTTACCAGAAAAAGGACTAAATAGCACCCCTTGGCAAATCAACCCCTACAAACAATATCTGGCCAATTTGACTATAAAAAAAGTGCCGGGAAACCATTGGGCCTTTATAACGGAAGCAGAGGCATTTAACCACACAATAGAGGAATTTCTCCTCTCAGTTTAGGAATTCTTTGAGAGGTAATTAACCAACGCTTGTAAACCTAAACGATAACTGTCTACACCAAAACCACAAATTTGCCCAATGGCAACAGCGGCAATATAAGAATGATGACGAAACTCCTCCCGGCGGTGAATGTTACTTAAGTGCACTTCTACCACTGGGAGGTTAACTGCAGCCAAGGCGTCTCTCAATGCCACACTAGTATGGGTATAGCCTCCCGGATTAATAACAATCCCGTGATGGGTGCCTAAGGCTTGGTGGATATAGTCGATTAAAACCCCCTCGTGATTGGACTGCAAACAGGTAATATCCACCCCTAACCTGGCGGCATCCTCTTGGAGAATATCATTAATGGCAGACAGGGAGGTATACCCATAAATACTCGTCTCCCTCTTGCCCAAAAGATTTAAATTAGGGCCGTGTAAAACCAGAATACTAAACCTTCCCAAGACTTGTTCCCTTTTCCTATTCTCTGGTGGAAAGCCAGGTTACAACAAGGTATTACGCCTCGAAGTACAGTTCATTGCCTGCCACGGGGGGGATGGTTTTTCACGGGAATGGGCACCAACTCGGGCTCATTTTCTTTAGGTGGATTCAACAGGGCTTCCATGACCCTTTCAGTCCACTTTCCAATCTTGCGCCAAATCCTCTCCACTTGTCCCATTTACCTACAATACCCCAATCTACTGGCCGGATGATACCATAATAACTCTTAGTGGGGAAAAGTGCAACTGTGGGGAGAAAAAAATTTCGTAATAGTTTTTAAATTTACCGTTGAACCGGCCGCCTATAATAGGGATATAGCCATCTTTTAGAAACAGAACTGGTGACGGTGGTGCGTTCAGGAAAATCTCACCCAATCGACCTAAACAGTGAATATCCCTGCCCCTGTGGACGTAAAGGCACATTGAAACCGATTATTCTGACAGAGGCGATGGGGTGTGTGAATTGCCAGCAGATTTTCGTGTTGTCAGAAAATGGAGAGGGGATAGAGCAATTGAATCCCAGTTACCCTTATAAGAGGAAATGGCGTTGGAATGGCAAAAAATGGATCCCCTTACAAAGTGGTTGGCCAAGGAATGATGTGTTTGCCTTCTTTGTGATTTTTTTGACGGTTATAGGTATCATCCTATTTTCCAATTTATTATGGGCAGACCTAGGGATAGTTCGCAGTCTTTTGGTGGTAGGATTAATACTTGTTTTTCTGTGTTTTTTCTTCCTGTTTTTCTATCGTCGTTAGGGAGAAAATTATGAATGAATCTGTCTTGGAGCCCTTGGATGTGATTTTACAAAGGGCAAGCAGTGCTTTTCTGAAAATGGGGGGGATAAAGGGAATTGACCGTTCAAAAGCAGTCAAAAAAATGGCGCTAAAACTAAATGAATTCCTGGATGAGATTTTACAAGCTAACACCCTGGATTTGGAAATAAGTAAAGAAATGGCAGTGCCTGATTTAATTCTAGACTGGCTTAAACTCACCCCCCAACGCCTAAAAAGTGCCATAGCAATACTGGATACTTTAGCAGAACTACCAGATCCCCTCCAGAAAGTTATTAATGCTCCCTATCAGGTTACCTACTGTCAGAATTATTCCCAGTTAATGCCTTTGGGTGTGATAGCTTTTATATACGAAGCACTACCGGAATTGGCCATAATAACTGCCGGCTTGACTATAAAAACGGGAAACGCCCTTATTTTGAGGGGTAGTAGTGAGGCTAGTAATACAAATGCAGTGATAGTTCAGGCGCTACAGGCAGGGTTAGAAGAGGCAAATTTCCCGGCAGGGTGTTTAGAGTTTTTGCCTTCGGAACAGGGGTTTAAGATTGAAGACATAGTAACCCAAGACAAGTATATCAATTTAGTGATCCCCTATGGAAGACCCAGTTTAATTCAAAAGGTCACCCGTTTTGCCACTTGTCCGGTGATAAGATCGGCCATAGGCAATTGTTATTTGTACTGGTCTAGTTGTTATGATTTGGAACTAGTAAAACACGTAATTGTAGACAGTTATCAGACGATTCCGGATAGGGTAAATGCCATAGAAAAGGTACTAATCAACAAACAACAGAAATCCAACTCCCTCTCTCGTCTTTTTGAATATCTAAAAGGAGAAAATTTCACCCTTTTGGGAGACGAAACCCTAGTGGGGCAATACCCAGAATACCTACAACCCATGTCAGAGGATAAATGGGGGCAACCGTTTTTAGCGCCCATCATTGCCTTCAAGTTGGTAGAGGGTCTACCGGAGGCTATAGCATGGATAAACAAGTATAGTAGTGGACATGCTGACTGTTTGTTGACAGACTCCTATCAGGAAGCCAGAATCTTTGCCATGGAAACAGATAGTGCCCTAGTTTATGTAAACACCTCTCCCAGGTTTTATCGTTATATCCCTGGGAGTAATTCAGTGTTTTTAGGAGTTTCCAATCAGAAGGGATACCGTCGTGGTTTAATTAGTCTAGAGACCTTCACCACCGTTAAACAAATTATACTGGGCGGTGGCGCCCATTGAGACCCCCCCACCTATCTGCCCCCTACAGTGATAGAATCCACCTTTATGTGAGGTTGCCCCACCGTAACATAGATACTACCACTTACGGAGCCACAAAAACCAGGGGCTAAGGCCAAATCCTGAGAGGACATGGAAATCTTCATTAAAATCTCCTTGGCTGTGCCAATGAGGGTGGCACCTTTTAGGGGTTTGGTAATCTTCCCGTTTTCAATCAGATAGGCTTCATCCACCCCAAAGTTAAATTCTCCGGTGGGGCCTACGCTCCCACCTCCCATTTTCTTACAATAGATACCACGGTCGACAGAATCAAATAGTTCTTGCAACGTGTATCTCCCTGGGGCTATATAAGTGTTACGCATGCGGGAGGCTGCCGGGAAGCTATAATTTTGTCGTCTGCCACTGCCAGTGCGGGGGTGGTTAGTGCGAAGACTGCCAGCCCTATCTGCTAAAAAGTTCTTTAAAATACCGTTTTCAATCAACAGAGTGCGTTGGGGGGGCATCCCCTCATCGTCCATATCAATACTACCAAAAGCATGTTCAGACAAGCCCTCATCCCAAGCAGTAAGATTCTCATGGGCAATCTGTTGTCCTTTTTTATCCTTAAAGGGGGTAGTTTGTCTTTCTATCTGAGTGGTTTCCAGCAAATGCCCACAAGCCTCATGGAAAATTACGCCCCCAAACTGGTTAGCCATAATAATGGGATACTGCCCGGATTCTACATAATCCGCATATAGCATTTTACCCGCCGACTCAGCAATCTCCTCCGTCGCTTCCTCTACACGCCACTGTCTCAAAAAATCAGGATTGCTGGTATCCCCATCCCTTCTCCCTATGGAAGATCGATGTTCTCCATCAGCACACAGTATACTACAGCCTACAGATTGGGTAAGACGAATATCCCTGGCAAAAGTGCCATCACTGGCCGCCACTAACACCTCCTGCCAATCCCGAAAATAAGACGCCCTTCTGGATTGCACGTGGGTTGCTTTTTTATTCAGCAGATGGGTGGCAGAAAGCAAAACCCCGCTTATTTCCTCCAGACTGCTACATTGAGACAACCAAGCCTCTTTATTCTTAGCAGTGGCGTAGTCTCGCAGCATTTCCAGGTTGACTTCGGGTATTAACGCACTTCCCCTCGGCAGGTTAAACCCCAGAATGGATAATGCCTTTTCCAATGCCCTTTTCAACCCCTCAAACGTCACATCATTGGTGCTTACATAACAATCTTGTGTGCCCTTAAACACCCTCACCCCCGCCCCAGTGGCTAAACTGGGGGTAATACTGGTGATTTTGTCGTCTTCTGCTAGACAGCTGACATAGTTATTCCTTTCTAGGAAAAATTCTACCAAGTCAGCCCCTGCCGCCCTGCCTAGGCCCAACAGTATGGACAAAGGTTTTTCCCAGCTTTCATCAAACCTCTTTTCTGCCGGCTTATATGACAGTTTAGGCATTTCTGCAGATATTATCAAGCCCGCGGACATACAACCACTCCCTCTCACTTATATACACAATTGTCCATTTTACATAATCTCCTTCCCTGGCTGAGGAGCACCTGGCATTTACAAATATTCTCTCCGGCATAAACAAAAACTTTTTTCAATAAAAACCCTACTCTTAACTCCCTTCTTTTCTTCTTGTAAAACAATATTTTTCAATAATCCCCCAGCCAAATGCACTCCCCCCCTCCGCCCTCCCGTCTACTTGCTAACAGGCCAGATTTTTTTCTTCCATTATATTTGAAAATTTTTTTATTTAAAAAATGAACAGCCCAAACCCTGACAGTCACGTCTCCTGCCGTCCCATGGTCCCATCCTAGCACCACCGCCCCGGGAGAGGGGAAAAAGATTAAGAAATGTAAAGGTGTAAAGGGGAAAAGTAGCAGGCAAATACCTGTGCGAGCGATAATCTGCCCCTCCCTATATTCCCTTACCTATCCTATAATGAAGGTTTATCTGTCCAGGAGAAAAGAGGGTAATTGGGGAAAGCAATGCGTCTATCATCCATGTTATTCGTGACTCTACGAGAAGAGCCAGCAGAGGCAGAGATTGTCAGTCACAAGTTACTATTAAGGGCAGGATATATTCGGAGGATAGGTAGTGGCATTTACTGTTACCTCCCCCTGATGTGGCGAGTGTTGCAAAAAATTAGCCAAATCGTGCGGGAAGAAATGAATGCCGCCGGCGCCTTTGAATGTCTACTACCCCAACTACAACCGGCTGACTTGTGGCAAGAATCAGGGCGTTGGGATACCTATACCAAGGCTGA
>DVEF01000067.1 GCA_015295805.1 Geminocystis sp. M7585_C2015_104
ACAAGCACGGAGGGCACGCCCACCCGCGCAAGCTCGTAGGTAGTTTGCCCACCCGCGCTTACCGCAAGGTCCACCATAGTCATAAGGTCTCTCATCTCTTCACCAGAAAGACTCTCAAAAACCCTTATTTTTTCGTCTTTTAGCTTGTAGACTTCTTCTTTGTTTTTGAAGCCCTTGCCAACTACAACGAAAAGTTCAAGCTCAGGATGCTCCTTTCTAAGCAACCTTAAAACCTCAAGGGTCATATTTCTTGAGTCGGCGCCTCCAAAGGTTATAAGTGCTCGCTTTAGCTCTTTGTTTATTCTCTTCAACCCTACTCCCCAAAAGGCCTCTCTCAGGGGTATAAACTTAGGCCCTAACAGATAAATTCTCCCCTCCTCCTTGGGATAGTCTAACATCTCTCCATGGATCCCCCCGTTGAGGATTATCCCCTTGGGGTATTCTAGTCTCTTAAAATCGTCAATATAAAGGCAAACCTTGACATTATCCGATGCCTCTTGGTAAATTTCCCAGTCGGCCAGGTAGGAGTCTATCACAACAGTATCAAAGTCCTTTAGTCTATTTTTTACCTCCCCCCACCTGTTATGCCAGTCACACAGTTCATATTTAATTCCCTTAAGGATACAACGGGTATTATAGTCCCCCCTCACCAACATCAATGCCTCACCACCCAAAATTCCTACAGCTTGATAAATGGATGTGCATCGAGTTATATGCCCGAACCCTATTTGCCTATACCCCTCCGTCAGGAAAAGAACCCTCCTCCTACGTCCTCTCCTATAGTCCATTCTCTATACCACCAAAAACAGCTCAATAAATCTCCTAAAAACCCTCTTCCTTAAATTTTTCCTACCATTCTACATTCCCCTTTCACATAATTTGCACTCTATAATGGTTTCCTTTACACTCTTCCTTGCACTTTCTCCCTCACCCTCTCTTCTCTCCCCTAATCCCCTTATTTTCTCTCCTCGGAAACTATTGAAAAATTTTTTCATATAAAAAATTCGCTGCCCAAGTACCTTGGCAGTCCTTCCGCCTGCCGCCCCCATCCTATACCTCCATCCTAGCAAAAACTTGTAGTGGTGTCAAGGGGTTATAGCTTAAATTCAGACAAAAGTTCGGACGTTGTTTTTTAGAACATATACTGTGCTTCCTCATAAACTCAAAAAGTCCACTTTTTATCATCTCATTACTTGTCCTGACCCTATTGAACATTGAACAATATGAACACTCCTGACCATTTACTTTATAACCTACTCCCACTGAAGAATCTCTATTTTGGACTCTAACCTAATATCAAAGCTGTACCAAGAATAATATCAAAATTAACCAGAGCATCATATGATATAATTTGTATGTACCTTTAAGTTATCTTATCTGTCTTCATCAAACCATTTAAAGACCTAAAATAGAACTAAAATAATGGTAGATACTAATATGAATTTTGTAGGGAGAAAAATATATTAATCCGTGTTGGTAAGCAAAAATGTTATGTTGGCCAGGCAAATCTTATCAAAAACTGGACTGTCCTTTATGGTCAGCTCCTTGTGATAAACCCCCATATATAACCTCCTCCCCTCTACCTACTGGGAAATTTATTTTCCAAGATTTATTCGATGCTTTTAGCTTTATTGTAAACTTCATATCATTTGGTTATAAGTGTTCAAGAAATTGAAAACTACTCGAACCTCTATCCATAACTAAGATTTTATTGGCGTTGATGAGACTTTGAGAGGAGATATGAAAAGCAAAGGGAATAGCTTTAGATTTGGAGTAACAGGAGAAGACTGGGCAATAAAAAACGCTGGTTATACCATCAGAAAGCTTACTTAATTGGGCTGTTTTTTTAGAGAAGGGGATTCGGACTCTATTAGGGTGAAGGGGAATAAATTCAGAGGGGATGTTTAAGAAGTTTATATAGGAGCGTTTCGGAGGGATTTTGTAAAATTAGTATTCGAATTAACTTAGACGCAGCCTCGGAGGATAGGTATTTGATGTGTGGTGCTGTATGAGATATCCCTGGTGGTGCTGAAAGTACAGCGGCTATGACTATTGGGACTTTTTAAAGGCAAATCGTTAAGATTTGAAAGTTGTATTGAAGATTAGAGGATACTAATGTTTATATTAAAGATTTTAGTCCATATTTTATAGGAAATCAGGGTAAGGGGGAGGGGTGTGTTTTTAGAATGAGAAAAAGAAAAAATTAGGAAAAGAAAAAATTAGACAAGGAAAATTTCCGCGTATTTTAAGTAAGGAGCGTTGGCATCTTTACTGGATAAAATTGGTTTCTCTTTAAGACTCCAGTCGATGTTAATTTCTGGATCATCCCAGCGAATGGACCTATCATATTCCTTGTGGTAATAGTTAGTGGTTTTGTAGATGACATCTGCCTCTTCTGATAAGACTAAAAAGCCATGGGCAAATCCAGCAGGGATCCACAACTGTCTTCTGTTTTCCTCGCTTAAAACCACCGCAACCCACTGTTTAAAGGTGGGAGAATATCTCCGAATATCCACAGCTACGTCTAGGATTTCCCCCCTGACAACTCTTACTAGTTTATCCTGTTTTTGGTAGAGTTGATAGTGCAATCCTCTGAGGACATTTTTGCGAGAATGGGAGTGATTATCCTGGACAAAATTTGGATTTAATCCCGTCTTTTCTCGGAAGGTAATGGCGTTAAAACTCTCAAAAAAAAAGCCTCTTTCGTCCTCAAAAACTGTGGGCTCTATTATTAAAACATCTGGGATTTTCGTGGGGATGACTTTCATGTTTTCTCCTCCCTCTTATTCTTGCTTGAAAAGCTCAACAAGGCCATCTACCACCTTAGCTAAGTCCAGGGAGTGGGAAGCCTTAAATAAAATCCTATCCCCTGGCTCTATTATACTGGAAAGGGTAGACAACAATTCCTGGTGGTTATGGAAAATTCGAGTGGGGATGCCCTGAGCACCGTGAGCAATTTCTTTGGTGGCATCTTCGTCCGCCAATATTAACAGTAAATCCAGATTTAGACTTTTTACAAACTCTCCCACTTGACGATGAAGAGAGGCAGAATAGTTGCCCAATTCTTTCATGGTGCCCAAGACGGCAATTCTTCGTTTTCCTTCCTCCTCCGCTAACAATTTTAATGAGGCAATCATCGATTCAAAACCAGCATTATAAGTCTCGTCTAAAAGAATAATATTATTGGGCAAAACATGACGAGTGGCTCTCCCCCTTGGCAGATTTATTTTGATTCCTTGCTGTAACTTTTGCAAGTCCAACCCTAAGACTTTAGCAGTGGCAATAGCAGCTAAGTAGTTAAGGGCATTATGTTCCCCGGTAAGGGGAAGTGGGTATAATTTATTGTCCACCTTGAGGGTGTTTTTGTCAACTAGTTCCCCTCTAAAATTACCAGATTTCAAACCATAACAAATAGTCTCCCCTTGCCAGAATTTCTTTGCGGTTTCCACCAACAATTCATTGTCTCCATTGATAATGGCAACTCCAGATTTGTCCATATTTGCCAATAACTCACACTTGGCCTCTGCTATGGCCTCCCTTGAGCCCAAAATGCCGATATGTGCCGTGCCAACATTAGTGATTACACCTATGTTAGGTTGAGCAATTTCCGTCAAGAGGGCAATTTGTCCTCGCCCCCTCATAGCCATTTCTATAACGGCATACTTGTGGGTTTCATCTATTTGTAAAATAGTCTTGGGGACGCCAATTTCATTGTTATAATTAGCCTCGGTTTTTAAAACTCTTCCCTCCAGACTTAATACGGCACTAATTAACTCCTTTGTCGTAGTTTTTCCAACTGAGCCCGTCACACCAATAACTGGCAAATTAAGAGATTTTCGCCACCATTTCGCTATTTGCTGATAGGCAACTAGGGGAGATTTTACCATTAACAAAGGCGAGTTTAATCCTTTTATCTTGGGGGAATTTTCTTTGACAATACAGGCGAGAGCGCCCTTAGCAAAAGCCTGAGGAATAAAGTCATGTCCGTCAAAATTTTCCCCCTCCAAGGCCACAAAAATTTCCCCCGGTTTTATAGTGCGAGTATCTGTACTAATTCCCCTACAATTTTCCGAGAAAAGAGATAAACAAGCCTCCGTATAATTAGCGTCAGTGATTTTACGGACAACGTCGAGACAAGGAAAAGATTTCATAAAAGCCAGTACAAAAAATCAGTAATTTAAACGATAGAAAACATAATTATTTTAATTAAAATCTACTGTATGGGGGGACCACATGATAAAAGAAACAGAAGGACCAAAAATAAGATGGTCTGTCAAGAGCATAGGGAGACAGAAATAATACAAGGTGAGAGATGAGAGGCCGTGAGTACCAACACCATGTCACCCAGTATATACTCTGGCATTGCAGGAGATGAACAGTATCTCTACGAACACCTGCTGGAGTGCGTGAAAACCCAGTCACCTGAGCAGGTGTTGGACAGATTCAGACACCTGTTCATTATAGCAAAGAGCTACGACAGTCAAAAGGTGTTGGAATCCCTGGCTAGGATAATTAGTAAAAAACAAGCGGCGGAATACTTCCCCTCCATCTTAAACCGTTGTTGTTACATTTTGGTCAACCGTTGGCAATTACAACCACAGACCCAGCGCTTTGTGGTAGAATTAGTTGAACTATTTGATAGACTGCCAGCAGGGGTAGGTGTTGGTAGTAGTTACGCCCGCACTTATTCTGGCCGCATGATTCAGCTGGTAAGACATTTTCTCACCACTGACTATTATAGACAACTTAAAAGGCTTGCCACCATTATCGGCGAGGGTTTGGAAAGGAAAAACAATAGCAACAGCCAGAGGGAAGAGACTATAGGCCAATTAATCACCCGTTATCCCTATCTTTATGAGCATTGTCTCCTATCCCCGGACAGTGACAGGGAACAACAACAAACAGTATATCAGCTCAGACGGGAAATGGAAAGGAAGTTTGAAAATCAGTTGTCAAAATTTGTGATACAGCAAGTGAGACTGGCACAGGGCAGACTAGAAATAAACAAGGAAAGACTGATAAAATCCGCCGTTAATCCTACTCTGCTCAGTGATAAGGATTTGAATAAGAGTTTAAAACATTTTGTGGGTCCAGTGGAAAGGGGTTATTCTTACCAACAGTTGTCTAGTAGTTTTTTGAGCTACACTAGTGATGTCCGCAACTACCAGATGTTTAAAGACAGTCTATATGAGTACATTGTACAGTCTATTGACGAGAACTACGGCAAACACAGTTTTAACAGGAAACTATATGAGAGGATACAACAGATATACCCCCAACACAATAATACCAAGCCGGATGAATTCTTAAAAATGCGTACCTATTCTCAGTTGTTCAACTATCTGGTGGTAGAAAGTCCCCAAAACCCCAATCATTTGGTATTTATGGATATGATTAGCAATATGGGCACTACTAAAACTATCGGCTTACTCCTAAAGATAGTTTTGTTGTGTAGCAAGGTAAAACCCTATTTGGAAAAACGCTTTTCTATCCTTTTCAACCATTATGAATCTTTTACCAGAGATGGAGCGGCATGGCTAGTCAGAAGCCTAGAAAAACTGAATGTGGCTTTTACCGTGCATTTTGGCAACTTAGATATTTCTTTCCTTCGACGGATTTATGCTGGCGGGTTTTGTTTTTGAAATGGCGATTATTGAGATAAATTTTCAAATATTCGGGAAAGAACAAAAATGTGAGATAATGGAAATTCAGACAAAACAGGCAGAAAGAGACAATGCAGAATGACTAGATTGAAGCGGCCAAGTTATCCCCGTTTGGAGGTGAATCTCCTCAGGGAGGGAATTGTAGAGTCTATTCACCAGGCAGAGGTGGTGGTGGCGGATGATAAGGGAAGGGTGTTAGCAGTGGCAGGGGAGGCTCAAACCTTTTCTTTCATGCGCTCGGCCATGAAGCCATTTCAGGCGTTGGCAGTGACTACCACGGGGGCTTTAGAGCGTTTTGACTTGGATGAGAGGGATTTGGCCATAATCTGTAGCTCTCATCAGGGAACAATTGAACAGGCTAGACGGGTTTTTAACATTCTCTGGCGTGCAGATGTGGACCCTAGTTTTCTAAAATGTCCTATACCTCCCGGTAAAAATAGTCCTCTACAACACTATTGTTCTGGAAAACACGCTGGCATGTTGGCCGCCTCTCAACAGCGCCATTGGAGTCTCGAGAATTACTACCACCGTAGTCATCCTGTACAACAGTTGATACTTCATAAAATTGCCGAATTGCTTGGCATCCCCCCAGCAGAAATCATGATAGCTAGGGACGACTGCGGTGTTCCTACTTACGCCTTGGAATTGTCTCAAATGGCCACTCTTTATGCAAAATTGGCTAGTGGCAACAGTATTGAATTGGAAAGGATAGTCCGGGCAATGACTAGTCATCCCGCCTTGGTAGCCGGAGAAGGCGCCTTTGACACCGAGGTCATGAGTTTATCTGATGGTAGACTTGTCTGTAAATCTGGCGCCGAGGGAATACAGTGCATTGGCAATCTTCAACAGGGCATGGGTATTGCCATTAAGGTGTTAGACGGGGCTAAACGCGCTAAATATGCCGCCGCCATCCATGTCCTAAAACAAATGGGCTGGATTACCCCTGCCGTCGCCGACAATCTCGGTGATAAGTTCCTTCGTCTTGATGACTATCGTCGTCTTGAGGTTTCTGGCGACTTGTCTTTACTCTGATCCCTTTTTTTTCCCTATAGTTGCGATCTTTTCTTATTTAATTTGAGCCCAGGCTGCACCCTGGCAGTACCTTCGCCTGCCGCCCCCACCCCCCTATTCTACCTCTTTTTATGGCTACCTGTCAAGGCATTATTGTTTTTTTGATTTTATTCCGCCACCATTGGTTGTCTTATTCTTTGCCGCCGGCATTCCTAGTTGCAGAAGAATACCAGAAAACGCGGCCCCCTTGTGCTTGTTTTGTGACACCCTCTGACAATAGAATACTATAAATTGGGTATCCTCAATAGCAATCGGAAATAGGTAATAGAAATAGGGAAAGGAAAGAAAAGGAGAGGAGAGGAAAGGAAAAGAATATGTCTTCCCCACCGGCAGACAAACCATATAAAAGTAGGTTGTTTAACTTTTTGAATCGTCAGTATATAAGAATCAACAGTGGTGTAAGCAGAAAACTGAGGGAGTGGAGTTACGCAGTAAAGGGAGGATTGGAGATTATATTCTTTCCTCTCCTGCGGTTGTGGGAGATTATCACTAAGACTGGTAATAGAAGTTTTGCCTCAGCCAAAACAACAAATCCCCATTTGCCTCCTGCCGCCTGTGACGAAATAATCCGGCGGGTGACAGAGAAAATGGTAAGGCAAAAGGATATACCAGTTTTGCTTCTTCATGATTTTCAGGGGTTGGCTTGTCGCCTGCAGGATAGGTGTATTGTGGCGGTGATGGCAAACAATCAGATGAGGGAAATAATACCAGCCACCCGACAGGGGGAAATTAGTGATTTAATAGAGACGGTTTTGGCAAGCCATGAGATGAGATTGGGAGATAAGGAGGCAATCCTCTGGTTGGATAGGCTTATATCCTCTCTGGAGGGTTATATTTTTTCCGCCTTCCGTCAACGAGGAAACGCTACCATCAAAGGCCCCCAGGCGGTGGAGCAAGGGTATCATTCCTGTTATCATAGTGGCAATGGCCAAGATGATTCTTCTGTGGGGAAGTTTTCTGACTCATTTTGGCCATATTATCGTCTCAAAGTACTGATTTTGGCTGCCATTGATTATTTTTTTGGCAAAAAACAGAAGGGTGTTTCTTCCTCTCATCCTCCTTCTGACTATAGTAATAGTGGTGTTGGCAAGAATCACCCCCTGAATCTAGCCTCCGGCGATACCACTGTTGTCGATAATCCCCCCCTAAATCCCCCTGGCATCCCTTCGTTGTCTTTCCGGGTTGATAGTAGAATTGATAACCTTGCCAGATTTGTTTTTTCCCCCTTTCTGACAAAAGTAGATAAAAACAAGTCTTCTGCCAATAAACCACAAAAAGAAGAGAATGTGGTTTCAAGAGATGACAAATACAATGGGATTCAAAAAATTAGATTGTTAATTCTGGCGGCTATTGATTATTTTTTTGGCAAGAAAAATTCTTCCTCCCTCCCTCATGCAACCATCACCCCTCACCCCATCCCGCCTGCCTCTGCCAAGGACAGTATATCCCCCCACCCAATTCCATCCACCCCCACAGTTATCCCATCTACTCCCCTCAATGCTAGTATTCTTGCCAACCCTACCTCGTCTGCCCATACTGATGTTACCACTGTTGAGAAAATTAAGGCTAAAATAATTAGCCTGGGTAACAGTATTCTTTCTAGACTTCTGCCGACGGGGAATGAGAATCAGTCTGTCAGGGGGGAAGATAAGAATATAACCAAAAATCCGCCTCCGGATGAGTTTGTTTCTGAAAAAGAGAATCCCTTCCAGCTGAAACTCCTTATTCTGGCAGCCATTGAGTATTTCTTTGGTAAAAAGAAATCTACCAAAAGTAAAAACCGTCTACATGCTAACCCCCCGTCTCCCCCCCTTACTGCTTCCGTTTCTGCAGATGAAGGGGATGAGTCTATTCTAAAAAAGAATCTCAAGGGTGAAAATGCTAACTCTGTGTCTATGGGATTGTCTATAGATGATGAATTTTCCCGTCTCTCTTTCCCCTCTGTTGTGGGTATTAGTAATTCTATTGTAGAAAGAAATCCTAGAAGTGATATTACTGCCTCTGTATCCGTGTCTGCGGGTGGGGAATACGCCTGTCTTTCTTCCCCCATTGATGACTGGGGTGATGATTCTATTAGTGTTAAAGAGTATGGTGAGGTTAAACAGACAGTCTCAGAGAAAAATCAAAAATCAGAAACAAAAGATTACTGTTGGTTTGCCGACGGGGAAATGGAAGCCAACATAGTAGAAATAAAGTATGAAAAACACCTATTACAAATAATTCTGGAAAAATTAGATGAATTAATGCTACACCTGGAAGAATTGATAATCGGAATTATAAACTGTGTGGTAAGATTATTGGGTGAAGGATGGAAAAAGCAGAAGGGGAAAATCGGACAACGGCAAGAAGACAAACAGATAAAAAACAAGGACAAAAGTTAAAATGAAGCGGGAAAAGTTAAAGAGATGGAGAGGAAGGTTAGACTTAGAGAAGAAAATGATACCGGGAAGAAGAAAACAGTGTGAAACAATAATATAACAACTGGTGGGGACTCGGATTGCCTATGTGCCAACAAACAGTATAATAACCAGTGGGAATTTGGAATGCCAGGATACCAAAAACATATGCAGGATTATTATTATTCTCCTTCCCCTTATTTGATTTCCCCCAACATAGAATCTATTCACTTGGAAAAGACAGTGAAACTGGGGGTAATGGCATCGGGGAATGGGAGTAATTTTGAGGCAATTGCTAGAGCCATTGCAGAGGGGAAATTGAATGCTAGAATCGAGTTGTTGATATATAATAACCCGGGGGCAAAGGTAAAAGAAAGGGCAGACAAATACGGGGTAGAGTCATTATTGTTAAACCATCGGGAATTTCCTAGTAGGGAAGCCTTAGACGAAGCGATAGTTGCCTCCTTCAAAAACAAGGGTGTGGAATTGGTGGTAATGGCGGGATGGATGCGGATTGTTACTAGGGTGTTATTAGAGGCTTTCCCGGAAAAGGTGATAAATATACACCCCAGCCTCCTACCTAGTTTTCGGGGAGTGAATGCAGTAAAACAGGCGTTAGAGGCAGGAGTGAAGATTACCGGTTGTACTGTACATATTGCTACCCTGGAAGTAGACAATGGTCCTATTCTAGTACAAGCGGCAGTGCCTATTCTGCCAGATGACACCCCCGAGACTCTTCATAAAAGGATTCAAACTCAGGAACATCGTATCATAATTCAGGGTATTGCCTTAGCAGTCTTAAGAGGTAGGGAGAAAGATGCAACAAACCCGGTTAAACCTATTAGCCACTAGCCTTTTCAGCCGCCTTGGCGATTTTTTTGCCAACCCCTGGCGGCGATTGTCTCTAGTTTTTATCGCTTGGTTGTGGGGGTATGTCACCTCTGATTTGATTTCTACTAGTGTCTCTCAGGCAGGGAAATGGGATATACCAGTAGCCACTTGTTATCTTGTATTAACAGAGGGGATCAGCATTTGGGTGTATAGACGACGGGATGGGAGCAGAAAAATACAATGGCTTGATATACTAAACTCTTGGAAGATAGGTTTTGTCTTTGGCCTGTATGTAAGTGCCATGACATTATCTTCCTGACTGACTAGAAGGGAATATCATCGAGGTTTTTTGCTTTTATTTCCTCATCTAATGGGGATAGGAGAGAAGATTCCAACGGTGACGACTCACCAATGGTAACAGATGAAGGGGTGCCATTAAGGGGATAAATGTGAGAGAGAATCATACTAGCTACTTTTTCTTTATAACCATTTCTCTCTATTGTATCCATTCGTAGACGACCTTGTACTATTACCTCGTTACCCTCGTGGTATTGTTTTTCTATATCTACGGCAAGATTACCCCATGCCACAACTTTGAGAAGACAAGGGGGGTTATTGGGGATGGGATTGTCGAATTCTAACATCATTTCGGTGATAGCCATTTGATTATCCGGGGTATATCTCAATTGGGGGGTGGAGACAATTTTTCCAGCCAGAATACAACTATTCATAGATTTATTTTTATCCGACACTTATGTTATTTTCTCTTCTCCATTGTGACACAAATTAGTATTGGGGGGAGGGATATTAAAATGGGGCATCTAAGCTACTGACGATAGAGAGGGGGAGTGGTATTGTAGTTTTGGGAAATTTCATCTCCAGGTGACAGACAAATGTTTTCAGCCTAGCCATTGGCGAGAGAGGGTGTGAGGGGGATTTTGCCGAGTAGGGGGTATTAGCTGGGGGAGTTTAGGAAAAAAAATGTTGGGAGGATAACTCGAATAAGTGTTGTTAGGATGACTTGAGAAAGAGGTATTCTTTTGTGGATAAGTTTTGCCGGCGTGATTGTAGACTATAGAAGGCTTAGTAATATTGTTAGTGGTTTTAGTTGTTTGTTGGGACAATTTTACTGGGGGATGTGAGAGGGGAGTCTTGTTTGTTTAACTATATTAGAAAGGACGTCTGGCAGACAAATGTGGGAGAGTGTTGTAATAAGCCCTACCTGAGTGGGGGAGGTTTTTGGTAGACTCTTGTTAGAGTGATTTTTATGAGTTGTTTTGGTGTGTATTTAGCAGACAGATATTGTTAACCCGACTAGACTGAGACAATATCCTAACAACCAACTTTCTGGGGTGTCTAGTCTAGTATAAGAGTACTGTAAGAGTAATTTCCCTTATAAGAAAGTTTATTAGAATAGCAGGATATCGTCGGCATGACTTGGCTGGGAGGGGGGGGGGGAGACAATTGTTTGTTTTTAGCCTGAATTCACTCGAGGGGATGTGGGCGAGTATTATTAGTGTGATTCTCCTGAAGGAGATTTCTAAGCAGGTGACTGTTGTTAATGTGACTGTTAGGGTGACTTTACTGGAGGATGTCTATGGGAGTGACTATACTTGGGAAAGATGTCTAGAAGACTAACACTGTTAAATGGTTGAAGTTACCGGGTTAAGGTGAGACAGCCAAAGGAGGTATTTAGTAAACAGATATTGAAAGGGTTATTTCACTGGGGAGGATGTTGGGAATGATGCTGAGTAAGAATATGGCAAGCAACTTTTGTTGGTATAATCCCACTGCAGGGATGTTTTTCGGGGGGTATTGTAAGTATCACTTTACTGGTGAAATGCCTAGACAAGTGTTATCAGCTTTACCCTTATAGGAGAGGGCTTTATTAAAACATTAAAATATTATTGTTTTATTGGTTTGGTGTGGTTTCACCGAGGTGGATGTGTATTAGGCAAATTTTGTTAGTATGACTCCACTTGGGGGATGTATAAAAGACAACTGAAGAGGGTTTCTAGTGGTAGACGGAAATTGAGACGACTATAATAGAGAATGTTTGGTGGACAATTATTGTAAGCATGACTTAGCCAGGGGTTATATGGTAGAAAGACATTGTCAGAGAAATTTCCCTCAAGGGTGAGGTATTGTTTTAGGCAATGTCTAGTGGGTTATTCTTAAAAGGATTTTAGCTTTTGGGGGATATTGAAAAAACAACGACAGGGGGTATTGAGTATACAGGAATTTTCGAAATATTTGGTAGACAATTGTTGTTAGCTTTTGGGGGGAATGTATGGAAGATGCGTATTATGCGCGATACAGGGTAGAAGCAACTATTATTGGCATATCTGGTATCTGTTGGTATGACTTCGCTGAGAGGAATATCCAGCCGGCTTGGGATAACTTAGGAAAGTTTTAAAAGACAACTATTGTTAGCCTTTGCCAGAGGTGGGATGACTTGGTTGAGGAAAAATCGCCGGCGACTGGGGGGATGTTTATTAGATAACTGGAAAAGAATATGTGGTAGACAAGGGTTTTTAGACTGAGTTGACAAAACGGATGGTGGGTTGTTGTCAGGGTGATTTTTCTGCTAGGGGACAATTGGAGATAACTAGGTCTATTATATTGGGTCGACCCTACAACAGGCTAGGGTGAGTTGGCTAAAGAGGAGGTTTAGCAAGCTACCGTTGTTTGTGTTACCCTGTATAAACACCTCCTATAGTCACCAGATGGAATTATTTTCTCACCCCCAGACAAGGGTATAGTTACTAGATGGAATTATTGTCTTATCCCCAGACAAGGGTATATCCCCTATCCCCCTGAGTATAAATACCTCCTATAGTTACCAGATGGAATTGTTTTCTTATCCCTAGACAAGGGTATGGTTACTAGATGGAATTGTTGTCTTATCCCCAGACAAGGGTATAGTTGCTAGATGGAATTGTTGTCTTATCCCTAGACAAGGGTATGGTTACTAGATGGAATTGTTGTCTTATCCCT